>CACNHI010000001.1 GCA_902620265.1 uncultured Pelagibacteraceae bacterium
GAAATACCATACCAACTTCCGCTCTGACTTGTTCAATATTTTTTGTATTCTCAGAAAGTTCAGTACCATCAACTATTATAGTACCTTTTTGATGCTCTTCTAACCTGTTAATACATCTAATTAAAGTTGACTTACCTGATCCAGAGGGACCACAAACAACGATTTTTTGTTTAGCTGAAACATCAAGATTTATATCTTTTAAAACCTGAAAATCTCCAAACCATTTGTTTACATTTTCAATTTTAATTATTGGTTCAGACATTTTATCTTTCAGTTTTATATTTCGCTTCTAGATTATAACTATATTTGCTCATAGCATAGCAAATTATCCAGAAAATTATAGCAGCAAATATATATCCTTCCATTGCAAATCCTAACCATTTTGGATTTGTTTTTGCTAAAGCTAACATTCCAGCTAATTCTGCTAATCCAACAACAAAAATCAAAGGAGTATCTTTAACAAGTGCTAAAAATGTATTGCATATTCCAGGAATTACTAATTTTAAAGCTTGGGGTAAAATTACAAATATGTGCATCTTCCAATATCCCATTCCCAAAGATTTAGCAGCATCATATTGACCTCTTGGAAGTGCTTGCAAACCGCCTCTTATAACTTCAGCACAATAAGCTCCTTCAAATAAGGTAATAGCTATAATTACCCTTACAAGTTTATCCATAAAGAAATCTTCAGGCAAAAACATAGGAAACATAACCGAAGACATAAATAATACGGTTATCAGAGGAACGCCTCGCCAAAACTCAATATAACCAATTGATATGTATCTTATCATTGGAAGACTTGATCGCCTACCTAACGCTAAAACCATACCTAAAGGGAAACAGAAAATTAAACAGAAAAAAGATACAATAAATGTTAAAGATAAACCTCCCCACGCACCTGTTTCGACCCAAACTAAACCGAATGCACCACCAGAGATTAGATAATATATAACTAAAAATGCAATTATTGGATAAATAATTACGTAATATAGCGCTAAATATTTTTTTAAATTATCTCTTAAGAAAAAACCAAAAAATCCTAAAGCAATAACGAGAATGAATGCTAGATTTATCCTCCAATGTAAATCATTTGGGTACATTCCATACATAAAACGTCTGAACCAAACTTTAACATAAGTCCAACAAGCACCAGTCCCCGTGCAGGCTTCTTTAGTATCTCCAGAAATATTTGCATCAAATATCATCCAGCTTAAAGATGGAGGAGTTGCTTTAATAATCGCAAAAATAATAAGCAGTGTTAATATTGCGTTAAAATTATTAGTATTAATATTTTTATTAACAATATCTAAGCTTTTAATTCCAGAATATTCAGTTCTAATGAAATTCAATCCTACAAAACCAAGAATTAAAGGAAGAAAGATACTTAAAATTCCAGGTAAAAAAGATGTAACATTTATTTTTAAAAATGCGTTTATTGCTACGTCTAATATACTTATAGAAAATAAGAAAAGACCTAAATATAAAAAATAATAGAAATTCTGCTTATTTGATTTTAGAAAATTTAAACTATTCATTATTTTTCCTTAATTTCTATTTTTTTGTTATACCAATTCATTATTGCTGCAATTGCTAAGCTTATAGATAAATAAGTAAGCATTGTTATAGATACTATTTCAATTGCCTTTCCAGTCTGCATTAATGCTGTACCAGCAAAAACTAATACCAAATCAGGGTAAGCAATTGCTGCTGCTAAAGACGAATTTTTCGTTAAATTAAGATATTGATTGGTAGTAGGTGGAATTATAATTCTTAGAGCTTGTGGCATAACTACTAATTTTAATATTTGATTAGGTGTTAAACCTACAGATGCAGCAGCCTCTTTTTGACCTTTACCAATACCTTGAATTCCAGCTCTGACACACTCGGCAACAAAAGTAGAAGTGTATAATGATAAAGCTAGAACTAAAGCAATTAGCTCGGGTGGTAAACCTATTCCACCATCAAATACATAAGAAGTTTTTGATAATTGTTTTAAAGCAGGAATTTCAAAATCTAACGATACACCTCCTATAAAAAACGTTAAAGCGGGTAGTACAAATATTAATCCGAGAGAAATATAAAAAACTGGAATTTGTTTTCCTTCATTCTCTTGAAGTTTTTTAGCATAAGTTGAGATTATAATAATAGAAATAATAACTGCTAAAATTGAATATAAGAAAATATCTAAATTTGTCCAAATAAAAGATGGGATATAGTATCCCTTGATAGTCATGTATGTAACACCAAACCATGGTCCAGCTTTTTCTGGAACAGGAAGTGCTCTTAATGCTGCATAATACCAAAAGAAAATTTGGAGTAATAATGGAATATTTCTAAAAAATTCAACGTACCAAGCTGCAGAATTTCTAAATAGATAATTTGAAGACAATCTTGCTACTCCAAATATTACGCCCAAAATTGTACAAAAAATTATACTTATAAACGATACAAGTAGTGTATTAAGCAATCCGACAAGATAAGCTCTAGCATATGAATGTGATCCACTATACTCGATAAGAGAAAACTGAACATCAAAAGAGGATTCTTGTGTTAAAAAACCGAAACCAAAATCAATACCTCTATTATCCATATTGTTTTGAGCATTAAAGGTAAAAAAACCAAATATGCCTAAAACAAATAAAACTGTGATGATTTGAGGAAGAATTTTCTTGATTTTATTGTTCATTAGAACGCGAATATAAAAAAAAGGGCTAGAAAAATCTAGCCCTTTTTAAAGTATTTAAATCAAGAATTATCTTGCTGGTGGTACGTATAAAATTCCACCTTTAGTCCAAAGTTGATTTGGACCTCTATCAGGAAGGATACCTGGATCAGCTATATTTCTTTTATAGCTTTCACCGTAGTTTCCTACTTGCTTAATAATTCTTAAGCTCCAGTCATTATCTAGACCAAAAGCTGCACCTAATTCACCCTCAGCACCAACAAGTCTTTTAATAGCTGGGTTATCTGAAGTTTTCATAGAGTCAGCGTTTGAAGAAGTAATTCCATACTCTTCAGCTTCGATCATAGTATTTAAAGACCAACGAACAATGTCTTCCCAAACAGCATCACCTTGTCTTACAACTGGTCCTAAAGGTTCTTTAGAAATAGTTTCTGGTAAAACCATGTGTTCGTCAGGGTTTTTCATTTTTGTTCTTTGAGCTGCTAATCCTGATTTATCAGTTGTGTAAGTATCACATCTACCTGCATCATAAGCAGCAACAACTTCGTCAGCTTTTTCAAAAGCTACTGGTTCATATGAAATTCCTCTTGAATTAAAGAAATCTCTCATATTTAGCTCTGTTGTAGTACCAATGTTTGTACAAGCAGAAATACCATTTTTAAATTGGTTTACTGAAGTTATGCCAGAGTTTTTTCTTACCATGAAACCTTGTCCATCGTAGAAGTTAACTCCAACAAATGTAAGACCAATATCAGCATCTCTAGAAAGTGTCCAAGTTGTATTTCTTGATAAGATATCAATCTCACCAGAAGTTAGAGCAGTAAATCTTTCTTTAGCACTTAATGGAGTGAACTTAACTTTGTTCGCATCTCCAAGTACTGCAGCAGCAACAGCTCTACATACATCAACGTCAACACCAGTCCAATTTCCAGACGCATCAGCATTTGAAAATCCTGGGAGACCCTGAGAAACACCACATCTTACAAAACCTTTCTTCTGAGTGTTTTTAAGAGTTTTTGATTTCTTTGCCATAACTTCTGTTGTAAATGCAAATAGCACTGCAAACATAGCTACGAAAGAAGTCAATTTTTTTATAACTTTAAACATATATTCTTCCTCTTGTTTTTAAGTTTATTTGTTAACAAATAATTCAAAATTGTTTTTGAATTTCGATAAGTAAAGCATGATCTAAATCTCCCATCAATAATAAAATTTATTTTTTTTTGATGATATTTTAATAGCTTTTCAAATAAAAAGGCTCAAATTTGACGTACATTAGTGTTAATTATGAAATAATTGAGTCCAGTTTTTTAAAATGTCTGAAATTAGTGTACTTCAAAGTATTTTTCTTGGCTTTTACCTTTTTTAAAAAATTCTCACTGTGATCCTCAAGTGCCCTAGATAAAGCCCCTTTTTTATTGTTTTCAAATAACTTACCGGCATCACCATTTAAAAGAAATTCCTTTGGACCATTGGAACAATTTGATGAAATAATTGGAAGATTGCATAAAGCAGCCTCTATGATTACAAACCCAGGATCTTCCCATAATGAGGATAGGACATATATCGATGCATTTTTCATGTATGAATAAACATTAGCAGTATAATCTATGAGATAAACTCTATCGTTTAACTTTTTTTTATTAATTAAATTTTGCAATTCTTTTTTTTGTTCACCCTCACCAATAATATAAAGGTCATAATTTTTGTTTGACTCAAAGAAATTAGAAATTTCGTAAATTAGATATTTAAAGTTTTTTTGGGGAGTCAGTCTTCCGACTGATAACAGAAATTTTCTATCAGTTTTTTTTTCAACTGTTTTGTATTTCAAATTAACGAATTTTTTTACATTAATTATAGCATCAGGAAGAAATATTAATTTTTTTTCAATTAAAAAATTTCTATTTTTTAAGTCATTAATTAACTCAATTGAGGGACATGTAATTTTAAAGATTTTTTTTGTAGTAATCATCCAAAATATTTTTCTTAAAAAATTTAATTTTGGTAAACCAGATATTCTTAAAATTACCTTAGATTTTGGTTTTAAAAAGTAATTTATTAATAATGGTAGCGATGTGATTAAATGAATTATTAAATAATCTGGCTTTTGTTTATTTAATAATTTGATTAGCGGGAAGAATGATAAAATAAAAATCAAAAAATATGATATTCTGCTTTGTATATATCCCTTTTTAGGTAAATATTTGAGATAACTAAAATTTAATTTAATAAGATTTAAGTTATTTTTTTTTATTTCATCTTCATATTCATCCCACTCACCACAAACATTTATTATACCAACGTTATTATCTCGTAGACTATATCTTGAATATGCTATTGCTGAATTAAGAGTTGATTTTACTGTGCCAACATTAGAAATAAATGGAGACCAATATAAAATTTTTTTTTTCATTCAAAAATATGGCGCGCCCTGAAGGATTCGAACCTCCGACCCACGGTTTAGAAAACCGTTGCTCTATCCAGCTGAGCTAAGGGCGCAATTTAATATACTTATATAAGTAAACTAATTTTTAAAAAAGAATTTTTTAAATATAATAAGAATTGATAATAATTCAACTCTCCCGATAATCATAAATAATATTAAAAAATATTTTGTTAAATTACCTATTTCTTCAAAATCTATACTATTTGTACCTGTCATGTGTGAATTTACTGTATTCATAAGTGTCAATATCGATAGATTAAATGATTGTTCAAAAGATAGATTACTCATTGATATTACACTTGATAAAAATATAAGTGAAATAATAAATATTATAATCGACAAAAAATATTTATAAAAATCAGTTTTATCCATAATTTTGTCTGAGAATGATAATTTATTTATAAACACATTTTTAGGTTTAGCATTAGAAATTATTTCATTAATGGAAAATTTAAATAAAGAAATAATTTTTAAAAAACGTAAACCTGAACTTGTTGAAAAAAAGGATCCACCAATAATGATTAAAATTATAAATATAAATGAGAGGTACTGAGGAGTGTTTTTTAATGATACACCAATATTTGAAACACAGCTTGCTATAGATAGAAAAATTATTGAAAAGTTTATTTCTTTATCAATTAGCAGAAAAAAAGCAAAAATTACAATTATCAAATAGCCTATAAGATAAATGTCCTCTTGGATAAATTTAATTTCCTTCCTCCTATATACTGCTAAATTATATAAAAAAAATAAACTAAAAAAAGAGAGTAACATTAGTGCAGAAAAAATAATAATTTTGGTTTGACTATTGAGAATTGATTCAAGATTATTAACGGGTAAAAAACCACCTGATGATATTAAAGTCATTGATAAATTTAGTGACACAAATGATCTAAAACTAAATAAGTTTAAAATAATAAAAATTATAACAGTTAAAAAAGAGTAAAAAATGAATATTTTAAGAGACTGTTTAAAAATTTCAGCCGTATTAAAAGCTAAAAAATTAGTTAATGTCTTTTTAAGATTATCATCAAAAACATCAATTAATAAGATTATTGAAAACAAAAAATATAAACCTCCTAACCATTGAGATGATGAACGCCAAAGTATTAAGCTTTCATCCAAATGCTTAATATTTTCAAATACTGTAAATCCTGTAGAAGTAAAACCTGATACTGACTCAAAATAGGCATTTGCAAAGGTTATGTTATAAATGCTTAAATAATATGGTAATGCTATAAATAATGGTAAAATAAAATAGCCTATAATTACTGAGAAAATTTTTGTAAAAATACTTATCTTTGTCGTATTCTTTTTTAAAAAAAAGAAACTTAATAAAGGTAATATAGAGACAAGAAAAGTATATAAGTAAATATCTACATTTAGGTATAAATCAAAATAATATGAATAAAGGATATTCAAAAAACACAGAAAGCAAATTAAAATATTGAAAAATCTTAAATAATAAATACTGAAATTAAGCATTAAATTGAGCTTATACGAAACATATTCTCAACAACCGAAATTTGGTCATTTTTAGCGAGAAACACTACTTTATCATCTTTTTGAAAAACAAAACTTGAACGTGGAATAATTATGTCATCTCCTCTCAAAATAGCTCCAATTCTTATTTCGTCAGGTAAATTTGCATTTTTTAACTCTTTGTTAATTAATTCTGAAGTTTCAATTATTTCTGCCTCAATTACCTCATACTCACCGTTCAGTATACTATAAGCTGTCTCGATAGTTCCCTTATGAACATGCTTCAATATACTTGAAACAGTGCTCATCCTTGGGTCTATAAGATCGTCTATTTTTAATGAGGATTGAAGCAATGAATAATTAGATTTATTTGTTAATGCTATTGTTTTTTTATTTTTTGAAAACTTTTCAACTAAAACACTAATCATTAAGTTATCCTCGTCATCGTTTGTAAGTGCTAAAACTGTCTCAATTTCATCGAGATTTGCCTCTGATAGAACATCTTCATCTAAAGCATCACCATTTATAATAATTGAATTGTTCAATTCATTTGCGATAAATTCTGCTCTCTCTTTATTTTTTTCGATAATTTTAATTCTGGCTGATTCGAAGGTCTCTTCGATATTTTTTGCTAAATTATAACCAATATTACCTCCACCTATGATTAATATCTTACTCGATATTTTTTCGTTATGTCCAAAGGCTATAAGCGTCTTTGCCATTTGGGAAGAGTTTATTATTACGTAAGCCTTATCATCCTTTTCCATAACATCATTTTTTTTTAAAATAATAAACTTTTCATTTCTGATGACCCCTAAAATATTTGCTTCTAAATCTGGAAACTTTTTAGTTAATTCATTTAATTTTATGTTTTTAATAGGACAATTTTCCTCTATTAAAATCTCTAAAAGTCTTATTTTATTGTCAGCAAATGGAATATTATCAAGTGCACCAGGTGCCTCTAGTTTTCTCAATAAAGATTTTGCAATCTCAAGCTCAGGTGAAATTATCACATCTATAGGAAGATTATCTTTGTTGTATAATTTACTAAATTTTGGCTCTAGGTAATTTTGTGATCTTATCCTAGCAATTTTTTTTGATATTTTAAAAGTGGTATAAGCAATTTGACATATAAGCATATTAATTTCATCATTTCTTGTCACTGCTATTATCATGTCGGCGTCAGCACCATTGGCTTTTTCTAAAATTGAGGGATAGGTTGCTTTACCAACAATAGCATTCACATCTAAAGAGTCTTTGATTTTTTGGATATCTTCACTCGATTGATCAACCACAGTAATAGAGTGGTCTTGTTCACTTAATAGCTTAGCTATAGTGAAACCAACTCTTCCTGCACCGCAAATTATTATATTCATTAATTCAGATCTTTTATATTAAGCCCTTTTAATTTTCTGTGTAATGCTGATCTTTCCATTCCAATAAATTTAGCCATCTTAGATATATTTCCTCCAAATTTTTTTAATTGAGATGATAAATACTCTTTTTCAAAATTTTCTCTAGCTTCTTTTAATGGTACAGATAAAGATTTTTCATGAAACACATTTTCACCTTCTGAAATTTTTAATGACTCTTTTATTATACTAAATATCTTTTCAGGACTATCTGGTGATAGTATAGCTATTCTTTCTATCAAGTTTCTTAATTCCCTAACATTACCAGGCCAAGAATAATCAATTAAATTATGGTTATTTGGATCAATAACAAATTTTTTAAGATTATAATTTTCAGCAATTTTTTCTGAAAAGTATTTAATTAATAAAGGTATATCTTGAACTCTTTTATTTAAGGGTTCAATGTTAATTTGAAATACATTTAATCTATGGAATAAGTCTTCTCTAAAATTTCCTTGAGAAATTTCATAATTAATATCCGTAGAAGTAGAACATATTATTCTAACATCAACTTTTATATCATGATTCCCATTTATTCTTTTAAATTTTTGGTCTGTTAGAACTCTTAAAATTTTCGATTGTGTTTCTAAAGGTATTTCGGAAACCTCATCAATCAAAAGAATTCCTCCTGAGGATTTTTCTAGAGCGCCATAAGAGATTGATCCATCTTCCTTTTCTTCTCCAAATAATTCCTGTTCGTATTTTTTTACATCCAATAAAGCTCCGTTAAGTATTATAAAAGGCTTATTTTTTCTATTTGAAATTTTATGAATTTTACGAGCTATCAATTCTTTACCAGATCCAGTTGGTCCGCAAATAAAGACTCTTGACTCAGTAGTTGATACTTTTTGTATCTGATCATTTATTTTATTTATATTGTTGCTTGAACCAATTAGGTCAAATGAGTGAAAAAGTTTAGTTTCTAGATATTTATTCTCTCTAATTAAGTTATAATTTTCTGATGCCCTTTTTATAAAGTTCATTAATCTTTCTTTATCAAACGGTTTTTGTATAAATTCAAATGCTCCTGATTTAAGCGATTTTACAGCCATTTCTATATTCGCATGCCCAGAAATAATGATTACAGGTATATCTTTATTTTTTTGTTTGATGTGATTAAGTAGCTCAATTCCATCATTGTCACCCTTATCTAATTTAACATCTATAATAGCTACTTCAGGTAACTTTTTATCAATTTCTTTTAATGCCTGATTATAATTTGCGGCAACTCTAGTTTTATAACCAGCATCGGAAATAAGGTCATTTAAAATATTTCTTATATCAGGGTTATCATCTATAATTAAAATTTCTGTAGACATTTTAAGAAGGTAAATCTATTTTGATTGTTGCTCCAATTTTATTCTCAACAAGTTTTAAAATTCCATTATGGTCATTAATTATTTTATTTACTATAGGAAGTCCTAAGCCAGTACCATTACTCTTTGTTGTGAAATATGGTTTAAGCAAATCATCCAAATTATTACTATTAAATCCTAGACCATTATCATTAATAATGATTTGTATATAATCATCTTTTTTTAAAATTTCTATATCAATTTTCTTTGAAAAATCAGGACTTTTTATGAATTTCTCTTTTAAGCTCTCAATAGAGTTTTTAAAAAGGTTTGTAAAGACTCTATTTAATTGCTCTGAGTCACAATTTATATTTAATGGTTCGTTAAAGGATTTAAAGCTTATATTTACTGATTTATCAATTTCATTCATCAATAATATATTTTCTTTTATTATTTTCACAATATTATGCTTTTTTAAAATTGGTTTTGGCATTCTAGCAAAATCAGAAAATTCATTTATTAAATTTTCTATTTGTTTAATTTGCTTGTTTATGATTTTTAAATTTTCATTAAAATTTGATTTATCATTCTCACTCAAAAGATTTGAAAACTTTGAATTAAATCTATCAATAATTAATTGTATGGGCGTTAGAGGATTTTTGATCTCATGTGCTAATTTTCTAGCAACATTTTCCCATGCTTCGTGTCGCTCAGTAAGAAGTAATTTGTCTTGTTGAGTTTTTAAACGATCAATCATCAAATTGAAATTTTTATTTAGTGATTCAAGCTCTTTATCTGTTTTTATTTCAGGAACTTTAGTATCTAAATTTCCTCTACCAATACTCATTGATGCGTTTACTAAATTGTTAATTGATCTAAAAAACCTCGAGGAAAACCTTATAGCTATTGAAACACTTAAAAATAGCATTAAAGAAACAACTATTAAATAAATTAATATAAAAGAGATTTGTATTCCTGTTCTTTTATCTTCGACAGTATAATAAAAATTAAGTGCTTCTTGAGACTCTGTCAAATATTTGGAAATATCTTGTTCTAAATATTTAACAACATATATATATGTGTTTTTATAATTTGGAAGCTTAAGTATTGCTGCAGATTTATTTTCAAATGCATTTATAATTTTAAGAGGTCTGTCATCTTTCATTACTAAATCAAATGCTTTTTGATCTGGTGCTATGAATTTCTTCATATCGTTTAAAGTTGACATGATAATTTTTTTTTGGTCAGTAATTATATGTATCTCATCTACATTACGTAAAATTTTTTGGTTAATTAAGAATTTTTTAAAATCAAGCGGATCACTTTGATAAAAATTTCCACTTTTGTTTATATCAAAAGTTATCATCACAATATCACTCTCTATCTTATTTCTTACATCTTGGACATAATTTTTAGCTAACTCATAAGAGTTGTTGACAGCGGTTGTAATTTTTTATCAAAATATTTCTCTAAAGCGAAAGAAAACAAAAAGAGAGAGAAAATTGATATTAGTATTGATGGTATTAAAGTGAATAAGGCAAAAAAAGTAATATACTTTTTATTTGATTTTGAACCTTTTACATCGATTTCATTTTTAATGGATTTTTTTATTTCAAGAAAAACAAAAACAAAAAAGAATAATAGTAATACAATGTTTGCGAGTAATAAATATTGTAAATTGACCTCATTTAATTCAATAAAACTTTTATCAATAAATGTTAAAAATGTAATAAAACCAACAAATAACGTAATAAGAAAGATTAAAATAATAAAAATATTTTTTTTTATAAATTCAACCATTGTGTAATAAATTCATTATCTTATATATAACGAAATGAGTAATTGTTTTATAATACTAGCCGCGGGACAAAGCAAAAGGTTTAAATCAATTAATTTAAAGCAATATACATATTATAGAAATAGACCCGTATTTGAGCATACATTAGATAAAATCTTAGAATGTAAACTCTTCAAATACATAATTTTAGTAACAAATAAAAAATCATTTATTAAAAAGAAATATTTATCTAGAATTAGGGTTTTAAAAGGTGGAAAAGAAAGAAGCGATTCTTCTTTAATCGCCATTAAATATGCTAAGAGGTTTAAAGTTAGAAATATCTTAATCCATGATGCAGCAAGACCAAATTTTTCACTTAAATTAGTTAAAAATGTATTATTTGGTTTAAAAAAAAATAAAGCTGTGGTGCCATACATTAATTCTACAGATGCAATTAAATACAATGTTAAACAATCACTATTTAACTTAAGAAAAGAAAATATTTATTTAGCACAAACTCCCCAAGGTTTTAGGTTCAAAGATATATATAATTTAGCAAAAAAAAATAAAAACAAGATTCCGGATGAGTCTAGCCTATTTATTAACAATAACTATAAGGTTAAATTTATTAAAGGTGAAATAGAGAATACTAAAATTACATATAAGAGTGATTTAAAAAATATATCAACGTTTTATGGAATTGGATTTGACGTTCACAGACTTGTCAAAGAAAGAAAACTTTATTTAGGTGGATTAGAAATTAAATCATCATTAGGTACATTGGGACATTCTGATGGGGATCCTGTTTTACATGCCGTAACAGATGCAATTCTTGGAGCCTGCAAAAAGGGTGATATTGGACAGAAATTTTCAAATAAAAATTCTAAGTATAAAAATATAAGATCAACAATATTATTAAGTAGTGTAATTAAAGAAGTGGATGAAAATAGGTTTTATATAAATAATTTGGATATTAACATAATAACTCAAACGCCTAGAATTTCAAAATATAAAAATAAAATTGTTAAATCAATTTCAGATATTTGTGGAATATCGAAAAATAAAATAAATATAAAAGGTAAGACAACAGAAAAATTGGGAATAATTGGGAAGGAAAAAGCCATTGCTTGTGAGGTAATTGCTTCAATATCAAAATATGATTTATAAATTTAACTCTTTATTCGTAACATTATTTGGTATTGGTAGAATAAGCAGAATTCCAGGCAGTGTTGCATCTTTGGTAACTACTATTTTTTTATTTTTTATATTCCAAATTCTAGATTTAGCACCTGATTTAGTTTTAATTTGTTTAATTATAATATTTTTTGTTTCTCTTTATTCTATAAATCAGTTTATTAAAAATAAAGAAAATAAAGATCCAAAAGAAATTGTTATAGATGAATTTATTGGTCAATCAATACCAATATGTTTATATGAAATAGCTCACGAAGGTTCAAAAGAAACTAACGAAGTTTTAACATTCTATTTTATAATGTTTATTCTATTTAGAATATTTGATATTACAAAACCTTACCCTGTTAGTTATTATGATAAAAATTTCAAAAATAGTTTCGGTGTAATTATGGATGACATTTGTGCTGGGTTATATGTTGTGGCAGTTATGGTATTATATATGGTTTTCAGCTCATGAAAAAGCTATCTAAAAATATAGTAAAAATACTTAGGACGAAAAAATTAAAAATTTCTTTTGCAGAGTCATGCACAGGTGGTTTATTAGCTAGTTCGATTACTTCAATTAGTGGATCTTCTAAAATTTTCACTTTAGGAATAGTTACTTACTCAAATCAATCAAAAATAAATATTTTAAAAGTTCCAAAGAAAATTATAGCCAAATATGGTGCTGTTAGCTACGAGACATGTTTGGAAATGGTAAAGAATTTGAGTAAAATTAGTAGAACGAATATATCAATTTCTATAACTGGAATAGCCGGGCCTAAAGGTGGAACTAAAGAAAAACCTGTCGGACTTGTTTATATTGGGTTAAAAAAAGAAAATAAAATTGTTGTGAAGAAATATTTATTTAAAAACAAAAATCGAAATTCAATTCAAAAAGCTACAGTTATTAAAGCTTTAAACCTTATTTTAGGTATTTTTAAATAGTTCCTCCGCTCTTTTTTGAAATGCATCTGCAATTTTATTAAGACCATATGTAAAAGACTTAGTCATTAATATATTTAAAAATTTATTTTTTAGCTCAAAATCTACATCAAAGGATACTTCTGTCATGTTATCTTTTTGATTAAAATACCACCTATTTTCAAGATATTTTAATGGACCATCAATATTAGTAACGTAAATTGTGTCTTCTTTTTTATTAAATCTCACATCGCTTTTATATGTGTCTTTAAAAATTCCCTTTCCAATTGTCAAATCTGCAATAATATAGATATTTTCCCCTTTATCGTTACGCTCATAAACTTTTGAGTTAATACAATAAGGTATAAAATTGGGATACTTGTCTATATCTAAAACTAAATCGATTAAATTTTTTTTTTCAATTTGAATTAATCTTTTGACCGATGCTTGAGGCATTTGTTTTTAAACGTTGGGTTTTTAGTGTTCTAAAATCTTCATCTGCGTGATAAGAGGATCTAGTTAATGGAGTTGAAGATACTAGTAAAAATCCTTTTGATTTTGCAATTTCCCCAAACTCTTTAAATTCATCGGGATGATAATATTTTTCGAGTGGATGATGTTTTGAGGAAGGTTGTAAATATTGACCAATTGTTAAAAAATCAACTCTGGCAGAGATTAAATCATCCATAACTTGTAAAACTTCATCCTTTTTTTCGCCTAGACCAATCATTATTCCAGATTTAGTAAATATATTTTTATTTATCTCTTTAGATTTTTTTAAAAGATCTAGAGATGCAAAGTATCTAGCTCCTGGTCTGACCTTTCTATAAAGGCTAGGCACTGTTTCAATATTATGGTTAAATACATCTGGATTAGCCTCAATAACTTTTTTATATGACTCACCTTTTCTAAGGAAATCTGGAGTTAGTACCTCTACAGATGTGTTTGGGTTTAATTTTTTTGTAGCTAAAATTACCTCGTAAAAATGATTTGATCCACCATCAGGTAAATCATCTCTGTCAACGGATGTTATTACTACATGGTTAAGATTTAATTTTTTTACTGCATTTGATATTTTGTAAGGTTCAAATGGATCAAGCGGTTGTGGTTTTCCAGTACTAACATCACAAAAAGCACAAGCTCGAGTACAAGTGTCTCCCATTATCATAAAAGTTGCGTGCCTTTTGCTCCAGCATTCAGTTATATTTGGACAGTTCGCTTCCTGGCAAACTGTAACTAATTTACTTTTATTAATTATACTCTTAGTAATAAAAAATTCTTTACTATTAATTATTTTAGATTTAATCCAATTAGGTTTCCTCTTTATAGGATTAACTGGTTTATTTACTTTTTCTGGGTGTCTAATCTTCATTATCTATAACTATATATGTTGTTTCCCCCTTTTTACCAAGCATCAATTTGTCTCTTATAAGCATATCGATGTAATCATAATCAAGCCTCTGACTTAGAAGTGTATTTTTTAATTCAATATTTTTTATCTTTTCAAGCGTTTCTTTTTCTTTGATTTTTAGATTTTCTAAAACCTCCTTTTTTTCAAAATATGCAAATAGACCTCTTTGACCTCCAAAAAGATTGGTTAAGATGTATAAAAATAAAATAGTTAAAATAATAATTTTTAGATTGTCTTTGATTTTTAATAAAACACTCACAAATAATTCATCCTAGCATTAGATCCCAAATCTTCCTCAATTCTTATTAATTGATTATATTTTGAAACTCTTTCAGATCTTGATAAAGAACCAGTTTTTATTTGATTTGAATTTGTGCCTACCGCAAGGTCTGCAATGAAAGTATCTTCGCTGTCACCTGATCTGTGTGAAATGACGGTCTTGTATCCAATATTGTTTGCAAATCTAATAACATCTAATGTTTCTGATACTGTCCCAATTTGATTGAGTTTAATCAGAATTGAATTAGATGACTCGTATAAAAATCCTTTTTTAAGTCTCTCCAAATTAGTTACATATAGGTCATCACCAACTATTTGTATTTTTTTTGCAGCTTTATTGAATCTACTCCATGCCAACCAATCATTTTCAAAAAAAGGGTCTTCTATAGACTTTATTTTAAATTTTTTAATTAATTTGAGATACTTATTGATTGTTTGATCTACATTTAAGTATTTTTTTGAATGAATTGAATATTTCCTGTTTTTATATAATTCATTAGCAGCAACATCTAAGCAAATTGATATTTGCTTACCATTTTTGAAGCCAGCTTTTTCAATTGATTTTACTATTAGTTTTAATGCTTCTTCATTGCTTGATATCATTGGAGCAAATCCACCTTCGTCACCAACAGAAATCGACATTCCTCTATCTGAAATAATTTTTTTTAAACACTGTATTACTAAAAAACACATTCTCACAGCCTCTGAAAAATTTTTTGCTCCATCCGGACGGATCATAAATTCTTGTATTCTTAATTTATTATTTGCATGTGCGCCCCCATTAATTATATTCATCATTGGAAAAGGTAGTTTGAAGTTTCTTTTAATTATAAAGTTTTTATAAAGTGGAATTTTTTTAATTTTTGATGAGAGTTTTTTTACAGCCATTGATACAGCTAAAATTGCATTTGCCCCAATTTTTGTTTTATGTTTAGTGCCATCTAAATTAATTAAAATTGAATCGATAAGTTCTTGATTATGAACATTTTTATTTAATAATTTTTTTGATATTTTTGAATTAATGTATTTGACAGGGCCAAAAACACTCTTTCCAAAATATTTTTTATTTTTTTTGTCTCTTTTCTCATGCGCTTCATAAGAACCCGTTGATGCACCGGATGGACAAATTGCACTTGAACTTATTTCATTGCTGAAAACTTCTGCTTCGATGGTTGGGTTTCCTCTACTATCAAATACCTGTCTTGCTATAACTCTGGTAATTTTACTCATTTAATTTTTACAAGCTTATCTATTTCATATAATTGATTTAATAATTGCTCTAATTTATTAATTGGTAACATATTTGGCCCATCCGAAGGTGCATTATCTGGATCTTGATGCGTTTCGATAAAAACGCCTGCAACACCAACTGCTACAGCAGCTCTAGCTAAATATTCTACAAATTCTCTTTGACCACCACTTTTATCACCCATCCCACCAGGTTGTTGTACAGAATGAGTAGCATCAAATATTACAGGATATCCAAGTTTAGACATTATTGGTAATGATCTCATATCTGATACTAGAGTATTGTAACCAAAGCTTGCTCCTCTCTCTGTAACCAAAATATTATTATTTCCAGACTCAGAAATTTTTTTTGTCACATTTGCCATATCCCATGGTGCTAAAAATTGACCTTTTTTAACATTGATTATTTTTTTTGTTTTTGCAGCAGCAATTAATAAGTCAGTTTGTCTACAAAGAAATGCTGGAATCTGCAAAATATCTACATGATTTGATACAGCCAAGCATTGCTCCTCGTTATGAATATCCGTTAAAACAGGAACTTTTAAATCTTTTTTAATTTTATCAAAAACCGGTAAAGACTTTTCTAATCCAGCACCTCTTTTACCTTTTAAACTTGTTCGATTGGCTTTATCAAACGACGTTTTGTAAATAAAACCAATACTAAATTTATCTGCTATTTCTTTTATTTTTCCAGCCATATCCATTGAATGTTGTTCGGATTCCAATTGGCATGGACCCGCAATTAAAGTGAATGTATCTTTATTTGAGATTTTTATTCCATTACAATTAATTGTTTTATTTTCCATTATTTTGATTTAGCAGCCTTAATAAAGGAAGAGAATAAAGGATGAGGGTTTAAAGGTCTAGATTTAAATTCTGGATGAAACTGAACACCAATAAACCATGGGTGATTCTTTAATTCGATTATTTCAGGCAAATTATTGTTTGGCGACATTCCAGAAAAAATCATACCATTGGACTCAAACTTACTTTGCAAATGTTTATTAACCTCATATCTATGCCTGTGTCTTTCTTTAATATTAGTTGAATTGTATATTTTTTTTACTAGGGAATTATGTCTTAATTTTGCTTCATAAAGACCTAGTCTCATAGTACCACCTAATTCTTTATTAGTACCTTTAATTATTTTTCCATCTTTATCCCATTCATTCATCAGACCAATAACCGGAAAGCATTTTTTATCTAACTCGGATGATCCTGCATGCTTAATATTCAGTTTATTTCTAGCAAATTCAATAACAGCCATTTGCATACCAAAACATATTCCAAAGAAAGGAATTTTATTTCTTCTAGCAAAATTAATTGCTGCTATTTTGCCCTCTGTACCCCTTTTTCCAAAACCACCTGGTATTAGAATACCTGACACATTTTTAAGTAATTTCTTAACATCTTGTTTCTTTAAATTATCAGACTCAATTCTTAGTAGATTTACTTTTACTTTATTAAAAATTCCACCATGAATTAAAGCTTCATCTAAAGATTTATAAGCATCTTTTAAATTAACGTATTTTCCAATAATCGCTATATTCACTTGTTTTTTTGAATTTAAAACAGTATCGGTTATTTTTTTCCACGGTGTTAAATTTGCATTTTTTTTTGGTCTAATATTAAAATATTTTAAAACTTGTCTATTTAATTTTTCTTTGTGAAAACTTATTGGTGCTTCATAGATTGTTCTTACATCAACAGTTTCAATAACATTATCTATTGGCACATTGCAAAATAAAGATATTTTTTTTCTTTGGTCTATCGGAATAGATTTTTGTGATCTACATATCACTATATCTGGTTGAATACCCAAACTTCTAAGCTCCTTAACTGAATGTTGCGTTGGTTTAGTTTTAATTTCATCAGATGATTTTAAAAAAGGAACAAGTGTCAGATGTATAAATAAGCTTCTTTTTTTTCCTACATCATTTGCAAATTGTCTTATGGCTTCTACAAAAGGTAAACTCTCAATATCTCCTACGGTTCCACCTATTTCACAAATTACAAAATCTTCATTAGTTATATCACCTTTAATAAATTCTTTAATTCTATCAGTTACATGAGGTATCACTTGTACAGTTTTACCTAAGTACTTGCCTGTTCTTTCTTTTTTAATTATATCGCTGTAAATTTTTCCTGTAGTTATATTGTCTGTTTTTTTTGCAGAAATATTTGAGAATCTTTCGTAATGGCCTAAATCTAAATCTGTCTCTGCGCCATCATCGGTGACAAAAACTTCACCATGTTGAAATGGGCTCATCGTACCAGGATCTACATTTAAGTAAGGATCCATTTTTCTCAGTCTTACCTTGTAGCCTTGAGACTTAAGTAAATAAGCTAGTGAAGCTGAAGATAAACCTTTTCCTAAAGATGAGACCACGCCGCCAGTAACGAATATATATCGCGCCATGGAATTATGTTATAGCGAATTATTTTAAAAATGAAAATACTTAATTATTATTTTCAGGAATTTTTGGAACTTCTCCTGAATTTTGCTCCATTTTATCAATCACTGACGACTCTGTCTCAAGATCACCCCTAGATATGATTGTTAATGAAAGACTGCAAATTATAAACAAAGTAGCAATTATAGCCGTTGCTTTTGTCATAAAATCACCTGCTGTTCTAGAAAACATAAAACTTTCTTGAGAAACACCAATTCCTAGCGCTCCCCCCTCAGATTTCTGCAATAAAACGATTATTACCAATATTACAGCTAATATCACATTTATCACTAATAGAATATTTTCCATGAGAATTAATTAAACGTTTTTTTTATTATATCAATAAATATATTGCTATTTTGGGATGCACCACCTATTAAAAATCCATCAAGATTTGTTATATTTTTTAAAAGATTTACATTCTTTTGATTAACAGATCCACCATATAAAACTTTTGGATTTTTATATTTCATCTTATTACTTAAAAATAATTTTATTATCCTAGTGGTATTTTCTAAGTCTTCTATTTTTGGAATCATGCCTGAACCTATAGACCAAACTGGCTCATAAGCGATTATTATATTTTTTTTATTTTTTATTTTTTTAAGACCTTTGCTTATCTGACTTAGTAAGGTTTTTTTTGTTAATTTTTTCTTTCTTTGTCCAAATGTTTCACCAATGCAAAAAATTACTTTTAAATTATTTTGAAGAGCAGAGATAATTTTTCTGTTAATGATATTATCGGTTTCACCTTTAGCTCTTTTTTCGGAGTGTCCTAATATAACGTATTCACATTTTAAAGATTTTATCATCATTGCATTTATAGATCCAGTGGGTGGACCATAGTTAGACCCAAAGCTACAATTTTGTGCTCCAGTCTTAATAGTGGTATTTTTCAATTTTTGTATAAAAGGATGTATCAATGTGAAGGGAGGACAGTAAATAATTTTTAAATTTTTTGCATTTTTATTTTTTTTCTTGAATTTTATAACTTTATTTAATGAATTAAGGCTATTTAAATGGCCAAACATTTTCCAATTAGCAACAAAATATCTTAATTTATTTGTCATATTTAATTATTTAATCTATAGGTTTGTCGTTTATAGTTCAATAATTTAAAAAAAACGATGTTAAATAGTATTAGAAATTTTTCAAAAACGATAACTGCAAAAATATTCTTATTTATAGTTGCAGTACCTTTTGTCTTTTGGGGTATGGGTGATATATTTACGAGTGGAAATACAAATTCATTAGCAAAAGTTAATAATGAAAATATATCAACAGAGGATTTTATTGATCATATAAATGAATTAAATATTAATCAAAACTTAATAAAGGATAGATTGGAAGACAATATTTTGGAAGAAGTTCTAAGCAGATTAATATCAAATAAATTAATTGAACTTGAAATAAAAGAAGCAAATTTAATTATATCTGATAAAATTCTAGCAGAAAAAATAAAAACAAACTCAAATTTTTTAGATGAAAATTTAAATTTTTCTAGAACAAAATATGAAAAATTTTTACTTTCAAACAATCTTACAGCAATTCGGTTTGAGAAAAATTTTAAAGAAAATGAATTTCAGGAAGAACTATTTAATTATTTAGGTGGAGGAATTAAATCACCTAATTTTTTAGTAAATAATTCCTATGAAGACGAAACTAAAAAAATTAACATAGAATTTATTAATCTTGAAAACATTTATTCAAAAAAAGAAAATATCAATAATGATGATGTTAAAAATTATATTAATAAAAATAAAGAAAAACTTAAAAAGGATTACATAGATTTTTCTTATTCAAAAGTAACTCCAAAAGATTTGATAGGTCTAGACGAATATAATGATGAATTTTTTACAAAAATAGATGAAATCGAAAGTAAATTATTAAATAATGTAAGTTTTAAAAATACGATTCAAACATATGATTTGAAAAGTATATCAAAAAATAACTTTATTCCGCAATCTGATAAAGAAACATTTGAAACTAAAATTTATAATCTTAGAAACAATGAAAAGTCTGGTATTATTGACGAAAGCGATTTTTTTGTAATTTATGAAATTACAAAAATTGAAAATAAAATTCCAAACGTAGACAATAGTAATTTTGTAAAACAGGTCAAACAATTTATATTTAATAAGAATAAATTTGAATTTAATAAAAAAATCTTAAAAAAAATTAATAATAATAATTTTTTTAATAGTGATTTTAATAAATTAGTCTCAGGAAAAAACAAAATTGAGAAAATGCTAATTAAATCAAAGAATGATGTAGAAAAATTTAGCTCAGAATCACTAGAGGTCATTTACTCTCTTCCAATTAAAAGCTTCGCATTGGTTGCGGACAATAAGAAAAATGTTTATTTAGTAAAAATTCTAAATCATAAAGTAGATAAAATCCTTGATAATGATGAACTTAAAAATATTTATTATATTGAAGCAAATAATTTAATAAAAGATAAAATATTTCAAACTTATGATGTTTATTTAAATTCTAAATATACAATCAAAATAAATGAAAAAACTCTTGAAAGAGTAAAAAACTATTTTAGATAATGTTAAACAGAAGCTATAAACAATTTAAGTTTCTACATCAAAATAAAGTAAATCAAGTTTTATATTTAGAAAAAAAATTAAATAATAATAATCAAATATTAAATCTTATCGACAATTTTTTAAATGAAAAGAATAGTTTTATATTTGAGTCAGTTGAAAAAGGGGCAAAAGGAAGATATACAATTTTTGGGAAAAAACCTGATAAAATTTGGGAATTTAATAACAATAAATCCTTTAGAATTCAGAATAAAAAAAAAATTCCTATTAAAGGTAAACCACAGTTTATTATTGAAAATATTTTAGAAAATTTTAAATTTAAAACTCCGACAAAACTTCCTCCAATTTGCTCATTAATTTCTGGGTATTTTTCGTACGATACGATCAGATACGTAGAAAAAATCCCAAATAACTGTAAAGACGATTTAAAAATGCCTGATGTAAGACTTCTAAGACCAACAGTTTTAATAATACACGATAATCTAAAAAAGAAAATTTTTTACATAGTTAATGTGTTCAAAGACCAAAGTATCCAAAATTATAAAAAAAAGTACGACGATATTAAAAACCAAATTAACTTTATGATTCACCAATCTAAATTAAGTTTGAATTTCCCTTATAGATCCAAATATGAGAAAAAAATAAAAGTATATTCAAATACCACTAAATCTCAGTATTTAAATATGGTAAAAAAGGCTAAAAAATTTATTAAGATTGGAGATATTTTTCAAGTTGTACTGAGTCAGAGATTTGAGGCAAAACTTACAAAAAAGCCTATAGATATTTACAAAAAACTTAGAATATCAAATCCTTCTCCTTTTATGTTTTTTTTTAACTTTAATGACTTTCAAATAATAGGAGCTAGCCCCGAAATTTTAGTTAGATTACGTAAAAACATTATTACTATAAGACCAATTGCTGGGACTCGCCCTAGAGGAAAAACAAAGAAGCAAGATAATTTTTATAAAAAAGATCTTCTAAAGGATAAAAAAGAACTCGCTGAGCATTTAATGTTGTTAGATTTAGGAAGAAATGATGTTGGTAAAGTAGCTAAAATTAATACTGTGAAAGTTACTGAAAAATTTTTAATTGAAAAATATTCACATGTTATGCATATTGTTTCAAATGTTGAAGGAATTCACGATAAAAGTCTCTCAAAATTAAATTCACTCTTAGCCGGATTTCCAGCCGGAACAGTTTCTGGGGCTCCAAAGATTAGGGCAATGGAAATTATTGATGAATTAGAAAAATCAAAAAGAAAAGTTTATGCTGGTGGAATTGGGTATTTTTCTTCAAATGGTGATTTTGATACTTGTATAGCTTTAAGAACAGCGGTCACAAAAAAAAACAAATTTTATGTTCAGGCAGGTGCAGGAATTGTTGCTGATAGTAAACCGAATAATGAATATAAGGAAACGGTAAATAAAGCCAAAGCATTAATTAGTGCATTAAAATAATGAAAATAATATTAATTGATAATTATGATAGTTTTACCTTCAATTTATTTCACTATTTATCCTCTTTGAAAATTAATGTTGATGTAATTAGAAATGATAAAATTAATTCAAATCAAATATTAAAAAAAAAATATAACGGTATAGTTATTTCTCCTGGTCCTGGAAATCCAAATCAAGCTGGAAATTGTATCAATATAGTAAGATCTCTTTATAAGAAAATTCCAATTTTTGGAGTATGTTTAGGTCATCAAATAATTGGTCAAGTATTTGGATCAAGGATAATCCAAGCAAAAAAACTTATGCACGGGAAAACTAGTGAAATATTATCAAATAGAACAGGTGTTTTAAAAAATCTGCCTAGAAAATTTGAAGCTACTAGATATCATAGTTTAATAATTGATAAAAAAACCTTATCAAAAGATCTTTTAATAACTGCTGAAACTGAAGATGGTCTTATAATGGGAATTAAACACAAAAAATACAATGTGCATGGTGTACAATTTCATCCAGAAAGTATTAAAACTAAATTAGGAATTAAAATTTTAAAAAATTTTGTTAAATTTAAAAAATAATGAAAAATTATATTGAAAAAATTCAAAATAAACAAAGTCTTACGTTTGAAGAAAGTAAGTCTGCTTTTCAAATATTAATGGAAGGTAAAGCTAATGAAAATGAAATTTTTGATTTTTTGACTGGTTTGTCATCAAAGGGTGAAACATCAGATGAAATTGCTGGTGGCGTTTACGTATTGAGGAATAAATCAAAAAGGGTAAACGTCAAAAATTGTATAGATACATGCGGTACAGGTGGTGATGGGATGAATACTCTCAATATTTCAACAGCTTCTGCAATTCTTTTGGCAAGTCTGAATGTAAAAGTTGCTAAACACGGAAATAAAGCAGTTTCATCAAAATGTGGATCGGGTGATGTATTAGAGGCTTTAAGTATAAATATAAATCTTGAACCAGAAAAAGTTGAGGAGCAAATAGATAAAAATAATTTTGGTTTTATGTTTGCACCTAATTATCATAGTGCAATGAGATTTGTGGGTCCTACAAGAAAAAAAATTGGAAAAAGAACGATATTTAATATGATTGGCCCATTAAGTAGTCCTGCTTTAGTAGATAGACAAATTGTGGGTGTTTTTGATAAAAAATTATTAAATATTTTTGCAAATGCTTTACAAAATTTAAAATTAAAGTTTGCTTGGATTGTTAATAGCGAGGATGGTCTAGACGAAATCTCACCATATGCAAAAACAAATATAGTTCAACTTAAAGATGGTGAAATTTCAGAAATCGTAATAGATCCTAATCATTTAAATGTGAATGCTGATAATTTCAAAAATCTTATTGGTCAGGATTCAAAATTTAACTCTGAAAAAATTATTGAAATATTTAGAGGTATAGATAACGATTTCTCAAAAGCTGTATGTTTAAATGCAGCTGCTGGATTAATAGTTTCAGGAAAATATAAAGATTATGGAAAAGCTTACAAAATTGCTAGAGATTTTATTAAATCAGGCTCTGCACATGATCATTTAATTAAAATACAAAATGGCTGAAAACATTCTTGAAAAAATAATCAAAAGAAAAACTATTAATATAGAGAAATTAAAAAAAACTCTAGATCAAAATAATTTAAGAGATTTGATTGAAAAAAATAGATCTTTTGTAGACTTTAAAAATAAAATTAATCAAAATATAAAAAATAATAAAATTTCTATAATTGCTGAAATTAAAAAAGCAAGTCCTTCAGCTGGTGTTATAATTGAGGATTACAATCCTTTAGAAATAGCAAATATATACGATAAAAATAATGCATCATGTTTGTCTGTCTTAACTGAAGAAGAATTTTTTTTAGGTAAACTAGATCATATCCGTCAGATTAAACAAAAAATTAAACTGCCAATCCTTTGTAAGGATTTTTTTGTTGATAAATTCCAAATCCCTCTTGCTAAAAGTTATGGAGCAGATGCTATTTTAATTATTTTGGCTGGAGTAAAAGAAAATCTGGCTGACGAACTATATAATGAGGCACTCAAGCACAAAATGTCAATCATTGTTGAAGTTCATACGGTAGAGGAAGCTAAAAAAGCATTAAAATATGAGGATGCTCTAATAGGTATTAACAACAGAAATCTTAAAACTCTAGAAACAAACATTAATACAACTTATGATATTCATGATGTTTTAATAAATCATAAAGGACCACTTATTTCTGAAAGTGGAATTAAAAATAAAGAGGAGCTATTAGAATTAAAAAGTAAAACTTCAATTAAAACTTTTTTAATCGGTGAATCACTTCTTAAAAATTTGAAAAATAATTCAATTTTTTCAGTTCTTTACTGAAATAATTCTTTATTTTCCTTGTTTTTTTACTATTGTTTAATTATAAGAACTTTTATAGAACATTATATGTACGATATTTGTTCTTATGCTTACTAAAAAACAAAAAAACTTATTACTTTTTATCAACAAAAAGTTGAGATCATCTGGAATTTCACCGTCTTATGAGGAAATGAAGGAATCGTTAAATTTGAAATCTAAATCAGGAATACATAGATTAATCAGCGCTTTAGAGGAAAGAGGCTTCATAAAAAGGCTTGCTCATAAAGCAAGAGCTTTAGAAGTTGTTAAATTGCCTGAAACAGCGTCTGCAAATGATATTTATAATAGCTTTTCACCAAGCGTAATAAAAGGTGGATTAGATGAAACGACGGATAAAAGAAATGGTTCAGAAATCCCTGTTTTAGGCAAAATTGCAGCAGGAACACCAGTTGAGGCAATTCAAAACGAAGTGGCAAGAATTCCATTACCTGAAAATATAGAGAAAAAAGGTGAATATTTTGGATTGAAAGTTCAAGGCGACTCTATGATTGAGGCTGGTATCAATGATGGAGATACAGTTGTCATAAAAAAAACGAATACAGCTGATAATGGAAAAATTGTTGTTGCTTTAATAGATGATCATGAGGCAATGCTTAAAAGAATAAGAAGAAAAGGCAAAACAATAGCTTTAGAAAGTGCGAATAGAAATTACGAAACTAAAATATTTGGCACAGATAGAGTAAAAGTTCAAGGCGTGCTTGTATCTTTATATAGAAGTTTCTAAATAAATAGTCTAAAAATCTTAAATGTCAAAAGTAGCAACAAGATTTGCTCCCTCTCCTACTGGTCCATTACATATTGGGGGAGTCAGAACCGCTTTATTTAATTGGTTATATTCCAAAAATCAAAATGGTAAATTCTATTTAAGAATAGAAGATACAGACAAAGAAAGATCTAAAGAAAAATATAAAGATCAAATAATACAATCGCTTAAATGGATTGGTATAAATTATGATGGAGAAGAATATATTCAATCAGAGAAAGTAGACTATCACATAAAAATTGCAAATGAACTTCTTAAAAATGGTCATGCATATAAGTGTTATTGTTCAAGCGAAGAAATTGAGGAACAAAAAAAAAGAGCAAGACAAAAAAAAATTCCTTATATTTATGATAGAAAATGGAGAGATAAAAAAGAAGCTGATGCTCCAGAAGATATCAAGCCTGTTATAAGATTTAAAAGTAAGATTGATGGGACATCAATATTGAAAGATTTAGTTCAAGGTGATGTTGAAATTGAAAATAATACAATTGAGGATTTTGTTATTTTAAGAAATGATGGAACCCCTACATACAATTTATCAGCATCCGTGGATGATCACCATATGAACATGACACATATTATTAGAGGTGATGACCATAAAATTAACACCTTCAAACAAATTCAAATTTATCAGGCTATGAAATGGAAATTACCTTCATTTGCTCATATACCATTGATACATACAATAGAAGGAAAAAAATTATCAAAACGAGATCAGGCTTCTACATTAAATGATTACTCCAAAATCGGAATTATGCCAGATGCTCTTAGGAATTATCTTTTAAGACTAGGATGGTCTTATAAAGATAAAGAAATATTTACGTTAGAGCAAAGTATAAAATTTTTTAATTTAGAGGGCATTGGTAAATCTCCTTCCAAACTCGATATGAGTAGAATTTTATCAATGAATGAGCACTATATTAAAAACATTGATGAGAATGATTTATTTAATCAATTAACTGAATATTGTAAATTATATAAAACTGAAATTAAATCTGATAAAAAAGATAAGATCAAAAGATCACTTACTTTTTTGAAAAATAAAGCAAAAACTTTAGAAGATATATTCAATAATGGTCAATATATTATAAAAGATGAGGTCAATTTTAATAAGGATGATATTAAATTAATTGACGATAAAGCAAGAAAAGTAATTTCCGATTTTAATGCTCAATTTGAAAAAATAGATTTGCCTTCTCGAGAAATTTTAGAACCAATAATAAATGGGCTAATAAAATCACACGATACAAATTTTAAGGGTGTTGGACAACCATTAAGAATTGCCCTAACAGGTTCGAAGTTTGGACCTGGTATATATGATATAATTCTATCCTTAGGAAAAGAAGAAGTTCAAAAACGACTAAGTGCTAAGATAGCTTGAAACTACTTCTGAGGCTTCTGATGATGAAGAAGTTTTAGATTTGATCTCATTTAAAGTATTATTCACATCGAGAATTTGTTTTTTCATAAGTTCGGGGTTTTTTAAGAAGTATATTACGGATCTAAAAATTTCTTTTGAATTACATTCTTTTTGAATTAATTCTGGAATTATTTCTTTTTGGTTAATTATATTAATTATATTTGCAAATTTTGTCTTAACTAAAAATTTTACAATAACAAAATTAATAAAATTCATTTTATAAATTATGATAGATGGAACTTTTGCATTACAGATTTCAAGGGAAACAGTTCCAGATTTCGCCACAGCAAATACTGAGTTTGATAAGATTTTTGATTTTATATTTTCTTCTGATATCACATCAACATTATCAAAATTTTTTTTTTTAATCGCGTCTTTTATCAAATCTTTATTTTGATCAGTTGCATGAAAAATAAAATTATATTCTTTAAATTTTTTATTCATTAATTTAATAAAATCTATTAAGATTGGTAAAAGAATGTTCGTTTCTGATGTTCGGCTTCCAGCAAATAAAGATATAATGTTTTTATTTTCATCAATTATATTTGATAAATTTGTTTTAGCATTTTCTTTATTTTCGAGTAAAGGATGACCAACAAAAGTATTCTTGATACTTTCTTTATCAAAATATTTTTTTTCAAAATTAAATAATAATAAAACATGGTCTAAAAACTTTTTAAAATTCTTAACCCTACCCTCTCTCCATACCCATACTTGTGGTGCAACGTAATGTATTGTTTTAATATTAGGATTGATACTTTTTACTTTTTCAGCAACTCTTAAAGTAAAATCTGGACTATCTACACTAAATAGAATATCGGGATTAAATTCAACTATCTTTCTTACAGTTTCATTTATTTTGTTTCTGATTTTAAACAAATTTAAGATAACACTCGTAAATCCAATATAGGTTATCTCTTTAAGATCATATATTGATTTCACCCCAAGTTTGTTTAAATGAGATCCTCCAACACTTAAATATTCTATATCAGAATGATTTTGTTGAAGTTTATCAATTACAGTTGATGCTAATTTGTCTCCTGAAGGTTCACCAGTTAATACAAAAATTTTTTTCATTTGACTGAGATAAACATTTTATTTCTATTAGCAAAGCTAATACATTTTGTCTTGTCTAAGAATATATGTTGTTTACTTTTTACAACAATACCTTTTAAACCAGCTGACTTACTTTGTTTAAACGTTTTTAATCCAATGGTAGGTAAATCAACTCTAAGGTCTTGCTTTTTTTTGGGAAACTTAACTAATACACCATCATTTTGAAATATTTTATTTTTACTTTTTTCGAGTAATTTTTTTGTTCCACCTTTTCCTTCTATGAAGACTACTTTTTTATTTCTGACTACTACACCTTGACTATAATTATACTGTTTTAAGCTTTTTAGAATTTTAATGGCCTTCTTAATGTCTAATTGATCTTTATTGTTGGGCTTAATATTTGAATAATTACCCTTTTTAAGGGTTAGCTCTGGATTAAATTTAAGTGAATTTTCAGTTTTTATTTTATTTTGAGCTAGTATTTTTATGATTTCTTTCAATATTGCAGCATCTCCAAGCCTAGATGCTTTAATAATTCTAGGAATATAATAAATTCCTTTAATGTCTAACTTTAACTTAGAAAAGTTTGGTTTGTTAACTCTACCTGCAAATAAGACTTTTTTGCAACTATTTTCATTAAGAATTTTAATTATTTTTCCAAATTGACCAATAGATACTGAATAAGATCTACTATCTTTTTTAAATTTCTTTGATTTAGATAAATCAATTATCAAGTAATTTAGCTTTCTTTTCTTAATTGTTTTGAGTATTTTTTTTGGAAAATCTGTATCACCAAAAATTAATCCTATCATCTTATGAAAATGGGGTACAAATAGACCTTTTTTTGTCCTTAGTTATAAATTCTATTACCTCTTTAACCAATGGATTTTCGTGAAATGAGCCATTTAATTTACTTATATTCTCATTGACGTTTTTTGTAACAAAAATCTTCTTATACGCTTCACTTAAACCTAAAATATCTTTATTTTCAAATTTTGCTCTTCTCAACCCTATTAAATTTAATCCTTGTAATGAATTTCTATTTCCTGTCGATAATCCAAAAGGGATAACATCGTGTAGAACGCCTGTCATTCCACCAATCATTGCCATTTTACCAATTCTTGTAAACTGTTGAACAGCAGAATTTCCACCTATAACTACATTATCTTCAATTATAGCATGACCTCCTAGAGGCACATTGTTAGCTATAATAACATTATTACCGACATGGCAATCATGGGCAATATGAGATGAAATCATAAATAAACAATTATTTCCAATTATTGTTTTACCTCCACCACCAATTGTTCCAGGATTTATAGTTACATATTCTCTTATTTTATTATTATCTCCGATAACTAAACTTGTTTCTTCACCTTTATATTTTAAGTCCTGTGGATCATTTATTGAGACAAATGGATAAATCTTATTCCCTTTTCCAATTTTAGTATTTCCAGTAATACTTACATGTGATTGAATTTCTGTATTCTCTCCAATTTCTACATTTGGACCGATGATAGAATATGGTCCAACTTTAACACTCGAATGCACTTTGGCATCTTTATTAATTATGGCTGTTTTATCTATCATTTATTTTCTCTTATAAAATTTTTTAAATCTTTTGCTGGATAACCCATTACTTTAGAATTATCTGGAATATTCTTTATAACACCGCTACCACCACCTATTTGTACATTGTTCCCGATCTTGAGATGACCTGAAATACCTGCCTGACCTCCAATCATAACATTGTTTCCTAAAGTAGAACTTCCAGCAAAACCTACTTGTCCTGCAATAATGCAATTCTCACCTATTTTTACATTGTGAGCTATATGTATTTGATTATCTAAATATGTATTTTTTCCTATGATTGTGTTCGAAAGAGAACCCCTATCAATCGTAGATCCACAACCAATTTCTACATTATCTTCAATTATTACAATACCTATTTGAGGATATCTAATATTGGAGTCTTTATTTGGAAAAAAACCAAATCCTTTTTTTCCAATCACACAACCATCTAAAATATGAACATTGTTTTTAATTAATGAATTTCTAATAATTACATTTGATCCTATAGAACAATTGTTACCTATGTTTACATTTTTTTCTATAATTGAATTATGACCAATTAAACAATTAGCACCAATTTTCACATTTTCACCAATAAGAACATTTTTTCCAAATTTAACTTTTTCTTTAAGTTCTGTAACATCTATGTCTTTTACAGTGTTATCATAATCATCCGTAATGGAGTCTGGATAAAAAATTCTTGTTATTTGAGCAGTATGTAATAAAACCTTATCAGAAATGATAGCCTTACAATTATTCGGTAAAAACGATTGAAAATTTTTGGATGTAAGACAATATGAGGCTTTAGTTTTTTTCGCTAAATCAGAATATCTCTTTGAATGGAAAAAGGTAATTTCATTTTTTTGAGACGAATTTAGATCTTTAATATCAATAATTTGATCATCAGGAAAATTGAAATTCTTTAAATTAATTGTCTTTAGTAAAAAATTTATATTGTGAGGACCAGTATTTTTAAAAAAAGGATTGATCATTAATAAATCTAATATCAAAACTTATTTTAAATGCTTATCAAGATTTATTGCTAATTATTTCCTGTCAACTATAGTGGCAGACCATAAGGCATCAGCCATTTTTTTTCCCTCCACAAAGGCCTCACCTTTATATTTCCATACTCGACCATGAGATCTAACAGCCTCAATTAAAAGTTCCAGTCTACAGTCAGGTATAACTGGATTTCTAAATCTTGCTTTTTCAACACTCATTAAAAAAACAAGTTTATTTTCATATGTTGATTTATCAATTCCATGGGCAGTAAGCGCAGCTGCAGCTTGGCCGAAAGCCTCTACTATTAATACTCCAGGCATTACTGGTTGTCCTGGAAAGTGACCTTGAACATAAAAACTATTTTTCTTAACATAAACTATAGCTTTTGCTGATTTCAGTTTAACTATATCAACTAATTCATCAATTAGCAGCATTGGTTCTCTGTGCGGAAGTAGATTTATAATTTCATTTTTTGTTAATTTTGATGTCATATCAATCAAACTTGATTTTTTGAATTTTTTGGTCAACAATTTTCAAAATGTCAGCTGTAATGTCTAATTCTTTTTTTCCCATAATAATATTTTTTTTTTGTACAATAATAGAAATATTATTTTTTGCAGCATAATCACCTAATATTGGTTTAATTTGATTTGAAAATTGGGCGCTAGCCTGCAATCTTTTTTTTGTACTTTCCTGTATTATGTTTTGTCTTTTAGTTCTATAATCACTAATCTGTTTTTTTAAATTTTCCAATTTTGACGTAAACTCATTTTCACTAATAACATTTTTTTTGGAAATTAAATCTTGCTCTTGTTTTTTTAAATCTTCTTCTATTTTTTTAAATTTATTTATATTTTTTTCGTTTGACTTTGATATTTTGTTAATAATTAATTTACCAGCTTTTGATTCTTTCATTATTTTTTCCATATTAATATAAACAATTTGCTCCGCATTTATCTTTTGTAAATTGATTAAAAATAATAATAAAAAAAGTATAGAGAATTTTATTACTTTCATTAGAATGTTGTACCAATATTAAATCTAACTGTTTCTGTTTTATCAGTATCAGCTTTTGAAATTGGTTGTGCAACAGAAAAATTTAGAGGTCCTACAACTGTAAACCAGTCAATACTAAGCCCAACAGATGACCTTAAATGTGAATTATCAAGAGAGCTATCATAGTCTACACCCCACACATTTGCTGCATCAAAGAAAATTTGAAAATCTATTGTCTCTAAATTTGCACCAAATTCAGGAAGAGTTGTCGATGCATTTAAAACTGCTGTATAATTTCCACCAATGTAATCACCAGAATCTTTGGGGCCAATTTTACCAGACTCAAAACCTCTTAGTTTTTTTGATGGTATATAAAGTCTTTTTGAAATTCTGACATCCTCATCACCAATTGCATTAATTGCAGAGCCTTGTATTGATAATCTAGTTACCATGTCTGAAATTTGATTAAATGTTGTAAATTCATAACTATTGAAAAAAGCTGTGTCCTCAGAAATAAGTGGAATAGATTGATTAAATCTACTTCTGTAACCAGATGAAGTTTGAAATCTCTGATTTCTTTTATCTAAATCTAGTCCATATGCAAACGAAGTATCAAAATATTCGCCTTCTTGCTTTTTTAAATTTGCAGTTGCAGATTGGTTTGTATCTAACTTTTCATAAAATGATCTTATTTTGGGTGAAAAGATTACATCATCATATTGCTCCCATGCTGATCCCAAGCTAATACCAGTTTTTCCAGTTTCATACCCATAGTCTGTTAATCTATCTGTTACACTGCTTTCGATAGAGGCAATTAAAGTTTTTTCTGAATAATTCCAATTTGGATTTACAATTGAAAAAGCACCTTTAATAGTTTCATCATTTAGTCTCAAATTTGTATCTAAAGAAATGTTTTTTCCTAAAAAATTATTTTCTTTAACACCAAATCCAATTGTACTTCCTTGAGTTCCTGCTCCAGCCGAAGCAAATATTTCACCTGTCGGTTTTTCTGATACGATTATGTTTAGAGACTTCTTATCCTTATCTTCTGTGACCAAGTCATACTCAACTTTGCTGAAAATATTAAGTGATTTAAGGTTATTTATAGATTTTACTAATAATAATTCATTAAACGGATCACCTTCATCAACCTCTAAATTATCCCGTATTACTTTCTCTTCTGTAATGTTGTTCCCAAAGACATTTACTTTTGTTAGGTATCTTTTCTCGAATTCCTTAATTTCAAATACAAGCTCTAATTCATTTTCACTTATAAGTTTTTCTTTAAACGAAGCATTAATAAACTCATAATCATTTCTATATGTTAATTTATCAACTTCTTTTGCAATTTTATTTAATTTGTTTATTGAATAAATCTCACCCTCAAGTTTAGAAAGTTTTTTTTTAACTTCAATAAAGTCTTTCTTATTATAATCTTCAGGAAGAATTAATTTACTTTTTAAAATTTTAAATTTTGGCCCTGCGTTAATATTATATTGCAACTTAAAATAATTATCCTCTGTTAGTTCAATATTGCTATCATTAATGACAACTTTATAGTGACCTTTGTTAAGGTAATAATTTTTTAAAAGTCTTTTATCTAATTTAATATTTTCTGAATTTATAAATTTTCTATTAGTAATAAATTTCCAAAACCTATTTTCTTCACTTATAATTATATTTCTTAATAATCTATCTTTATAATATTTATTACCAGTAAACTCTATAGTCTTTATATATGCTTTTTCACCAAGATCGATATCGTAAATTAGATTTACAGTATTATTTTGGTTTAATATTAATTTATCGGTTACTGTAGAAAAGTAGTACCCAGAGTTTTTCAATATTTTCTGAATTCGATCTATATCTACAGAAACAAAACTTTCAACAAAAGGATTTTTATCTTTTAATAATAATTGTTTTTTTAAGATGTTTACTAATTCATTTTTTTTTATACCATTTATTGTAATTTCTTGAATAATCTTATTTTCTGTAACATCAATTGTTAAAACACCATTAATTAAACTTAAAGATATATTTGAAAAAAAATTTGTTCCGTATAAATCTTTTATAACTTGGTCTAAATTATTTGCATCATAATCTTTTCCAATTTGAATATTAGAAAAAACAATAATTGTCTCTTTGGTGATTCTTTCGTTATTTATAATTTCAACTTTGTTGATAATTTCAGCATAGGATTTTGATACTAAAAAGATTGTAAATAAAATAATGTTTAAAAATTTATACATTGGAAATGGATCTTACACATAAAGCTCTGGTTTTCAATCTTACATATCTGTTTAAGTGCATAATTTGAGCTAAATTATTAGGTTTTTTGGTTCTAAGTTTTTTGAATTCATTTAGTTTTAATATTGATATAAGTTTATCTGAAATATCTAAAAATTTGATTTTCTTCTTAAGAAATAAGTCCACAAGTTCATCATTAGCACTAACTAAAACTGTTTCTAAAAGACTATTTTTTTTAAAATTAAATAAATTAATCAAACCAAGTGATGGAAATTGTCTAATGCTGAGATGATTAAAATTTAAATTATTTAGTTTTTTAATATCGATTTTTTTTGAATTTATCCTTGCAGATTTATTTAAATATAATGTATTGAGGATTGGTATTTTCATATTAGTGTCATGAATTAAAATTTTTGTGACACCGTTTTTAAATTTTACTATAGCATGTACATAGGAGTTTGGATGTGAAAGAATTTTGATTTTTTTTATACTTATATTAAAAATTTTTTTTGCCTCTATTAATTCAAAAAGTTTATTAACCATTGTCGCTGAATCTATTGAAATTTTTTTTCCCATTTTCCATTTTGGGTGTTTTATAGCATGCTCGGGTTTAACTTCTTTTAACTTTTTTCTTTTTATATTTAAAAAAGGACCTCCAGATGCTGTAATAAATATTTCATCAATTTCTTGATTATAGTTTTCAATCAATGTCCAAATTGAAAAATGTTCAGAGTCGACAGGAACAAACTTTGTTTTACTTTTTCTTAATTCGGCGTTAATTAAATTCCATCCACAAATAATCGACTCTTTATTTGCTAGAGCTATTAATTTTGTATATTTAATTATCTCTATTGTGGGTTGTAAACCATCAAAACCTGATATTGAGTTCATAACATAATCAATTTTTTTCAAAAAAACCTTTTTAAAACACAAATAATTATTAAAAACTTTGAGTTTTTTATTACTTTTTTGAAATTGAATAAATTTATTTTTGTCAGTTATTATAACTGCTTTTGGTTTAAAAATTTTAATTTGCTTTGAAATTTCATCAATATTTGAATTAGTTGAGAGAAGCACCACATTGAAATTATGTTTATCCTTTTTTATAATTTCAAGTGTTTGTTTGCCAATAGATCCAGTTGATCCAAGAATTGCAATTTTTTTTTTTGTCATTTAAAAAATAATATCAAAAATATTAAAGGAAAAACAAAAATCATACCATCAATTCGATCAAGTAAACCGCCGTGACCAGGTAGAATATTACCAGTATTTTTAATTTTAGCTAATCTTTTAAAAATAGATATTATTAGGTCTCCAATTTGACTAACACATGATATAAATAGGATGATAAGAACAAAACTTAGATTTGAAAAAATTTTTTGATTTTGAAAATCAAAAATAAATTCTGATGAATATGAAATTAGAATTGATAATAAAATACCTCCAATCATACCTGAATAAGTTTTATTTGGACTAATTTTTGTTAATTTTGGTCCTTTTAGAAATTTTCCAAAAATATAACCACCTATATCAGTAGAAATACAAATAATAATTATTAACAAAAAAAATTCTAGTCCCTCTTCTCTAATATAATATGTTGTTAAAAATGAAACTACTAAGAACAATATACCAGAAATTTTTAAAATAATATTTTTTATCATTTTAAACCATTCGTAGGCAGATATTAAAAATAATAAAAATAAAAAAAATGAGAAAAATATTGATCCTTTAAATATAAAGTAAAGAGACAATGGTAAAATTACTAATGTGCTTAATATTCTTTTTTGAAGTTCATTTTTCATTATATATTGCCATAATTTCTTTTTGTTTTTTTAAATTTTTTTATTATTTTACTATAATCTTTCTCGTTAAAATCCGGCCATAATTTCTTTTCGAAATAAATTTCTGAATATGCTAGTTGCCAAAGTAAAAAATTACTTAACCTTCTAGTGTTACCAGTCCTTATAAGTAGATCTGGTTCTGGAATATTTTTAGTCAGTAAATATTGGTTAATATTTTCAGTATCAATTTTTTTTTTAACTCTTATTAGCTTTTTTATTGCATAAATAAGTTCGAGTCTTGATCCATAATTTAATGCTAAATTTATTTGCAATTTTGTATTTTTAGAGGTTTTTCTTTCAGATGTATCTAAAAGATGATTTAATTTTTTTGAAAATTTTTTAAATCCTATTATTTTTAATTTTATATTTTTACTGTGTAAATCTTTTATTTTTTTTTTTAAAAAATTTTCTAATAAATTAAACAAATAATTGATTTCTTTTTTTGGTCTTTTCCAATTTTCTGTTGAGAATGCAAACAAAGTTAAATATTTAATTTTTTTTTTAATAGTTTCTTGAATTATTTTCTCGACAATAACTAGACCTGCTTTGTGTCCTGCGTTTCTTGATTTTTTATGTTTTAATCCCCATCTACCGTTACCATCCATAATAATGGCTACATGATTTAGTGGGTTCATATTGTCATTATTTCTTTTTCTTTTAATAGCACTTTTTCATCAATAGTTTTTATATGACTATCTGTGAAACCCTGAATTTCTTTTTCAAATTTTTTTTCTTCATCCTCTGAAATTTCTTTTTTTTTTAGTGAATTTTTTAATTCGTCATTGGCCTCTCTTCTTATGTTTCTTATTGAAATTTTACATTTTTCACCCATCGATTTAATCATTTTTTTTATTTCGTTTCTTCTTTCCTCACTTAAATCGGGTATCGGTAGTCTGATTAATTGCCCATCTATTTGAGGATTTAGTCCTAATTCAGATTTTTTAATTGCTGAGTCAATCAAAACCACATTGTTTAAATCCCATACTTGTATATTTATCGTTCTAGGTTCTGGAGTAGTAATTGTCCCTAATTGATTAATCGGCATTTTCTGTCCGTATACATCTACTTTAACCAAATCCAGCATATTTGAATTTGCTCTTCCAGTTCTAAGTGTACCAAGTTCTTTATTAAAAATATCAATTGTTTTATCCATTTTTTCGTTATAACTTTTTGGTACAAACATTTATTCCCCAATTTTTAGTCTAAAAAAATTTTCAATTTTAAGATCTTTAATATCCATTTCTTTAATTATGTCCTTCACTTTTTTCTTTGGTTCCATAACCCATGGTTGATTTAATAAACTATTATCTTCCTTAAATTTATTTATTTTTCCTAAACTTATTTTTTTTACAATTTCATCTGGTTTGCCTGAGGACTTCAACTCTTCAGTTATTAATTCTTGTTCTTTTTTAATTATATCATCATTAATATCCTCAGAATTTAAAGCAATTGGGTTTGATGCTGCAACATGCATAGCTAGCTGCTTTCCAAACAATTTAATTTTATCATTATTTTGATTTGTATTTAAAGATACTATAACAGCCAATTTTGATAAATTATCTTTAACAACACGATGTAAATAACTAAAGTTCAAATTTTTTTCACTTATAAATGTTTTTGACCTTCCTAAAGTTATTTTTTCACCAATCTTAGCTATTATAGCTATTAAATTTTCGTCTACTGGTTTTCCGTTTTGCATGTTAGTTTTTTTTAATAATCCCACGTCAGATTTACATTTGAGATTAATATCACTTAATTCTTTAACGAATTTTATAAAATCTTCATTTTTGGCTACAAAATCTGTTTCACAATTTACTTCAATTACAGATACCATGTTTTCATGTTTTGATAATGCAATTACACCTTCTTTAGCTTCTCTTGACATTTTTTTAGAAGCTTTAGAAATTCCCTTGACCCTTAAAATTTCAGCAGCCTTTTCTAGGTTACCTTTAGATTCTTTTATTGCAGCACTACAATCTTTAAACCCTGCACCAGTATTTTGTCTAAGTTCTTTAATTTTTTCTATATCACTCATTTTAATTATTGTTTATGATCAAAATTAATTAGTAGATTTTTTTTGTATTTTTTTTTCTTGATCATCTTCAGGATTTGATACTTCCTTTTTGGCATTATCAATTGTTTCTTTAATCAGATTACAGTACAAATCTATCGATCTTCTAGCATCATCATTACCAGGAATAGGAAAGTTGATACCATCAGGATTAGAGTTTGTATCTAATATTGCAATTATTGGAATATTTAATTTAATGGCTTCCTTTATTGCTAATGACTCATAATTTGTATCTATGATAAAAACTAAATCTGGAACTTTTTTCATTTTACTTATACCACCCAAAGATCTTTGTAATTTGTCTCGCTGAATACTCATTTTTAATAGTTCTTTTTTTGTAAATCCTCTGTTTTCTGAAACTAAATCAAGATTAATTTTTTCTAATTTTTTAATTGAATTTGATATGGTTCCCCAATTTGTTAACATACCCCCAAGCCATCTATAATTAACATAATATTGGCTTGTATCTTTTGCTAAATCTGAAATTGCTTCTGAAGCTTGCTTTTTAGTAGAAATAAACAAAATTTTACCATTATTTTTAATAGTCTGAAAAATTTTTTCTAATGCTACGTTAAATAATTCTAAGGTTTGTGTTAAATCAATAATATGAATAGAATCTCTTTTTCCAAAAATATATTTCTTCATTTTTGGATTCCATCTTAAGGTTTTATGTCCAAGATGAACACCTGCTTCTAAAAGTTGCTGTATTGTTACAGTTGGTATTTTCATAAGTATTTCCGGTTAAACCACCACAATTATTTCCACTTAAGGACCGGAGGTATTACACCATTAATTGTGTGCGTATTTAAGCGATCTTCTACATGGTTATTTAAATTTTCTCAAGTATTTTTTTATATAATATTTGTGTGAATACCCTGATTTTTTAACAAATTAATATGATTTTTATCTATATATCTTTTGTTTTTTAAATTGAATATTAATTCCTTGCTATCTGAAATAAATTTAATTTTAACATTAGTATTACCTTGCTTACAAAGTATTTTATCAATCTCTTTTAGATTTTTTTCACTATTTACTGAAATTAAAATATTTTCAATTGGTTTATCTATTAACTTTTGTAAAGGTGAAATTTTTTTAACATTAAATTTTTTAAATCTATTATTTTCATCACTAATATTCTTATTTACAGTTATTAATAACGAATGTCCTTCTTTTAAAAATTCTCTATTTATCTCTAATAAATCAGAAAAAATAAATAATTCAAAAACAGACTGACGATCACTAAATTTTACTATTGCATAAGAATTACCTTTTTGAGTTTTTTTTTCTTGCAACTTAAGAATTGTAGCAGCAATATTTACCTCAGATTTATTTACGTCGTCCTTAAAATCAATAAAATTATAGACGTTATAGTTTTCTAAAATTTCAGAATATTGGTTTAAAGGATGATCTGAAACAAAAAAACCGACTGATGAGAATTCTTTTGCTAATCTTTCATCTAAATTCCAATCATCTATAGTATTACTTAGTTCATCATCATTATCATCATTAGTTTGGAATAAATTAAATTGTTTATTTATTTTGTTTTCGTAAGTTTTTTTTGATTTTAATATTAATTTAGGTATTGATTCTAGTATTTTTTTTCTATTATTACTTATACTGTCGAATGCTCCTGCTTTTACTAGACCTTCTAATTGCAGTTTATTAATATCTTTTGGATTAATTCTGTTTATAAAATTATTTAATGAACTAAATTTTCCTCCATTAACTCTTTCTTTAACGATATTTGAAATAGCTTCATATCCAACATTTTTAATCGCTCCTAACGCATAATAAAAAATATTATCTTGTGATTTAAAATCAGCAAAACATTTATTAATATCTGGTCTTTGAATTTTTATATTTAATCTTCTAAGTTCTTCATAAAATTCACTTAATTTATTTTGATTAGATATATCCATACTCATAGATGCTGAAAAAAATTCATTTTGATAATATGTTTTTAAGAAAGCAGTTTGATAAGCAATTATCGCATAAGCTGCAGCATGACTTTTATTAAAACCATATTCTGCAAAAGGTTCGATTTTTAAAAAAATACTAGCAGCTGTTTCTCTATTGATTCCTTTTTTAACTGCACCATCGATAAATCTAATCTTTTGTTTTTCTAGTTCTTGTCTTTTCTTTTTACCCATAGCTCTTCTTAAGATATCAGCCTCGCCTGCAGTAAAACCCGATAGTTTTTGTGCAATTTGCATTACTTGTTCTTGATAAATAATAACTCCATAAGTAGGTTTGAGTATCTCCTCTAATAAAGGATGTAGATAGTCTGGTTCTTTTATTCCATGCTTACAATCGTTATAAGTTGGTATGTTTGCCATAGGGCCAGGTCTATATAAAGCTACCAAGGCAATTATGTCCTCTAGGTGATTTGGCTTCATTTGCATTAATGCTTCTTTCATCCCGGAGCTTTCTAATTGAAATAATCCAACAGTATGACCATTTGATAATAATTCATAGACTTTTTGGTCATCATAATTAATTTTTTTTAAATCAAAGTCTTTATCTAGTTCTCTAATCATTTTTAATGTTTTGTTTATTACCGTTAGAGTTTTTAGACCTAAGAAATCAAATTTTATTAAACCAGCATTTTCTGCTGAATACATATCGAATTGAGTTGATGGTAGTAAAAGATTAGATGATCTGTCTTTATAAAGAGGAACTGTTTCTGTTAATTCCTTATCTGCAATTACTACTCCTGCCGCATGTGTTGCAAAATTTCTATTTAAACCTTCTAATTTTAATGACAGCTCTATTAATTTTTTTACTCTCGTATCATCTTTAATTAACTTTTGCAGTCTTGGCTCATTATTAATACAGTCTGTCAAATTTTGAGGTCTTGAAGGATCAAAGGGTATCATTTTTGAAATAGTATCAACGAATCCATAGGAAAAACCTAAAACACGGCCTACATCACGAATTACCATTCTTGCTTTAAGTTTGCCGAATGTAATTATATGTGCAACACTATTTTTATATTTAGAATTTAAATAGTTAAAGACGAGGTCTCTTTTTTCTTCACAAAAGTCGATATCAAAATCTGGCATTGAAATCCTATCTGGGTTAAGAAATCTTTCAAAAATTAAATTAAATTTAATTGGATCAACGTCTGTTATATCGAGACACCAAGCAACTAGCGACCCCGCTCCAGAGCCTCTTCCGGGGCCTACTGGAATATTTTTGCTTTTAGCCCATCTAATATAGTCGGAAACAATTAGAAAATAACTAGAGTATTCCATTTTTGTTATAATTTTAATCTCATGATTTAGTCTCTCAAAATATTTTTGATATATTTCATTTTTATCGATATCAGTCTTATCAACGTCAAAATTCTCTATGATTTTCTTTTTTAAACCCTCAGTGGACTCTTCAAGTAAAATATTCTCTGGATTTAAACCTTTTTCAGAACCAATATTTGGAAGAACAGGTTTTGAAACTTTTGGTCTAAAATTTACCTTATAAACTAAATTATAATTATTTTCCAATGCTTCAGGTAAATCTGAAAATAATTCTTTTAATTCATTATCATTTTTTAAGTAATGTTGATCTGAAAGTTTTTTTCTATTATGATCATTTACGTTAGATTTATGGCCTATGCACATTAATGCATCATGCGCCTCATGCATATCCTTGTCTAAATAATATACCTCATTTGTAGCAATAATTGGTATTTTTAGTTCATTAGATAGTTGAAGATTTAAATTTTCGAAATTTTTTTCGTTTAAATCATTATGTCTTTGGATTTCAATATAAAAATCGTTTTTGAATTTACTTTTAAGTAAATTATATAAATTTTTAATTTCAGTTATTTTATCCTTTTCAAATAATTTACCTGTTAGACTAATTAGTGAGCCAGATAAAACAATAATATCATTAGAAATAGAAAGTAACTCACCAATGTCACAGTGGGGTTCATTTAAATGATTGTTATCTAAAAATGATTTAGATGATAGTTGAATAATAGATTTATAGCCAATTTCAGATTTAGCTATCAAAGGAATCTTTCCAATAACATCTTTATATTTAAAATTGATCTGTGAACCTAAGATTGGTTGTGTACCACTTTTGGAAATATTTTCTGAAAATTCAAGCGCGCCACACAAATTGTAAGAATCTGATATACCAATAGCTTTAACTTTATTTTTTTTGCAAAAATCTGATAATTCATCAATTTTTAGTGCACCTTCACAAATTGAAAATTGAGAATGTATTTTTATATGAGTGAATTTACTATAACTTTCCATTGATTGATCTTATATTACCATCAATCATTTCTATTTTACAATCTGACATTTCAGCAAATTCTCTATTATGAGTTGCAAAAATTATTAATCTATTTTTATTTCTTAAATTTAATAAAGTTTTAAATACACTTTTTGCATTTTTTAAGTCTAGGTTTCCTGTAGGTTCATCCGCTAAAATTATTTTTGGCCTATTAATTATAGCTCTTGCAATTGCTACTCTTTGATTCTCACCACCTGATAATTCTGTTGGAAAATGATTTACCCTCTTTGAAAGTCCCAAATTCGATAAGATTTTTTTTGCATTTATTGTAGCTGTTTTAGGATTGTTATTTAATGCTAGCTCAGCTAAACTTACGTTTTCTAGAGCTGTAAAATCGTTTAGTAAATTATAATTTTGATAAATAATACCAATTGATGATGATCGGTATGTGTCATTGACGTCTTGCTTCTCATAGTTAATAATTTTATTTTCTATCGAAATTGATCCAGAGCTAGGTTTATCTATTAGAGATATTAAATTTAATAATGTAGATTTTCCTGATCCAGAAGGTCCAATTAATGAGTAAATTTTTCCAATTTTGAAATTAAGATTTATATTACTTAAGGCTTTAATTTTATTTTTTTTAAAAAAAAATTTTGATACTTTTTTAAAAGATATTAAATTATTCATATTTAAGAGATTTGATAGGATCTAATTTAGATGCTCGAATAGCTGGAAATATTGAAACAATAACGGTTGCACTCACAGAACATATTGAAATCAAAATTATAGAATTAATATCGATTTCAGATGGCATTTTACTTAAAAAATAAATTTCCTCTGGAAATAAAGATATATTGAATATTTTACTCAAGAAAGAACGAATATTTTCAATATATATAGAAAAAGTAACACCTATTAAAACTCCAAACATTGTTGCGGTCACCCCTATATAAAAACCTACAAGAAAAAAAATTTTTGTAATAGATTTATTTAATACACCTATAGATTTTAAAACAGCAATTTCTTTTGTTTTATTTTTTACCAAAATAGTCAATCCAGAAATTATATTAAATGTAGCTACAATGATTATCAAAGAAAGAATAATAAACATTACATTTCTCTCGACTTTTAGAGCTGAAAATAACGGTTTATTAAGGTCAGCCCATGTATAAATTAAATTATTAGGAAATTTTATTTCAAAGAACTTTTTCGCATTTTTAATTTGAATTGGATTTTTTAAGAAAATTTCTAAATTTCTTTCATTATCATCTAAATTGAGCAGGCTCTCTAAATTATCAATGCTTGTAAAAGCCACATTTCTATCAAAATCGACTAGGCCACTTTCAAAAAAACCATTGATTTTAAAAATTTCTTGCTTAGGTAAGTTACCTATAATTGTTTCTTCCCCTTTTGGGGACATTATCAAAATATTATCTCCAACTTTTAAATTTAGATCAAAACTTAATTCTTTGCCAAGAATTATATTTTTTTCATTACTGAATTTTATATCTTTCAGATTTTTTTTAAATATAGGTAAATTATTTATTTCTTTTGGCTTGTATCCTCTAATAGAAAGACCTTTTGTAAAATTTTCCTTGATTAAAACTACTTCACCTGAATTAGTTTCAAGATAAGTGTCCAATAATGTATCTATTTCATTTCCAAAAATATCTTTTGTGACTTTTCCATAGGAGTGAACTATAATATGAGAATTAAAGCCCACTATTTTACTTATAAGCTCAGATCTAAATCCATTCATTACAGACATTACTATTATTAAAACAGCAACACCAAGAGAAATACCGATGAAAGAAAAAGTTGATATAACGTTTAAAAAACCATCATTTTTTCTGGTCCTTAAATATCGTAAAGCTATTTTGTTCTCTAGTTTTGAAATCAATTTTTTTTACTTTGATTTATTAATTTAATTATTTGATCCAGGCTTAAAATTTTTGGGTTCTCACCAATGCTAATATATTCAAAATTATCACCCTCAGTTTTATTTCCTATTATAATTTGAGATGGTATGCCTATTAAATTAAATTTCTTTAGTTTCGCTGAAAAATTTTCCTCTGTATCATCAATAATATAATCTATATTATTATTTTTTAATTTCTTTGATATATTAATTGCTTTATCTAAATTCTTATTATCACCTTTATTTAAAAAAGGTATAATAGCACAATCATATGGTGAAACTGATTGTGGCCATTTCATTATTTCATTTTTTTCGTCATATTTAGCTTCAATAATTGCCCCTACTAACCTTGATACACCAACTCCATAAGAACCCATTTTTACAAATTCTTTTTTTCCATTAAAATCAACACTTGAATTCATTGGTTTTGAATACTTGTCTCCAAAATAAAAAATGTGACCTACCTCTATACCTTTTGTTTTGAGCCTAAATTCCTCAGGAACTTTTTTATTAAATTCTTTTTCATTAAATTTTTCATCTGTAACCGAATAAAATTTTTCAAATTCTTTTCTCAAATTTTCTAGTGAGCTTTTTTTAATTTCTGTTTGATCACTGTTTACATTAAAAATTCTTTTATCTGTATAAATTTTACTTTCACCAGTGTCAGCTAAAATTATAAATTCATGGGAAAGATTGCCTCCTATTGGTCCAGTGTCTGCCGCCATAGGTATTGCTGATAAATCTAATCTTTTAAATGTTTTTAAATAAGAAAGAAAAAATTTATTATATGAGAATAATGCTTCTTCGTCATTTAAATCAAAAGAATAAGCATCTTTCATATAAAATTCTCTACATCTCATGATTCCAAATCTTGGTCTTAATTCATCTCTAAATTTCCATTGTATGTGATAAAGGAGCTGGGGAAGAGACTTATAAGATTTTATACTTGATCTAAAAATGTCAGTAACTAGTTCTTCGTTTGTAGGTCCATAAAGCATATCTCTATTTTGTCTATCTTTAATTCTTAACATTTCATCACCATAATCTTTATATCTTCCACTTTCTTTCCAAATATCAGCAGATTGTATTGTTGGCATTAAAATTTCTTGAACTCCAATATTATCTTGTTCTTCTCTCACTATTTGCTCTATTTTTTTCATAACTTTAAAACCAAGAGGTAACCATGAGTAAATGCCAGCCGATGATTGTTTGATCATTCCTATTCTAAGCATTAATTGGTGAGATTTAATTTTTGCTTCTGAAGGGATATTTTTTAATATTGGAATAAAAGATTTTGAAAAGAACATAAATTTATTTAATTCTTTAAATTTAAATAATCAATTAAATTCTTACTAAATTTACGTTGGTTATTGGCTTTTTTCCAGTTTTTTCTTTTGAATATTTTTTACAAACTACTTTAATAGTATCTATTATATTATTCTCCTGTTTTTTATTATTAAGTGAAAAAGTTTTTGCTGTTTTATCAATTTCTTCCTCAAGTCCAAATTTAAATTCATCATTTTCTAAAACTGGTAATCCAACAAAAGTTAGTATTGGTCTGTCATGAAGATTTCCGTTAGAATTAATTAAAATTGTTACATCAAGAAATCCATTAGAGGATAAATTTTTTCTTTCTTTAATTGACTTAGCATCTTCATCTACGCTTACACTACCATCTACAAAAAGTTTTCCTGAAGGGGCTCTATCATAAACCTCGGGTTTTATTCCAGGATATAATTTTACTATATCACCATTTTCAACCAATACTGTCTCTGGAACCTGCATCTCTTTTGCAAAATTTATATGCTCTATCATATGACGATGCTCTCCATGTACTGGTATTATGCATTTCGGTTTAATCCAATTATACATTTCTTTTAAATCTTCTCTGTTTGGATGTCCTGAAACGTGGACGAATTCATTTTCTTCGGAAATTACCTCAAGGCCATCTTTAACTAATTTATTATGAAGCTTATAAAGTTTTTTTTCGTTTCCAGGTATTATTTTAGACGAAAATATAACTGCATCGCCCTTTTCAATTAACACATCTGGATGTGTATATTTAGCAATTCTCATCATTGCTCCTAATGGTTCTCCTTGACTTCCTGTACATAAGTAAACTATTTTTTCACGGGGTAAATTTTTGGCATCTCTTGGATCAATTGGTTCTATGACATCTTTTAAGTAGCCACATTTTCTAGCTGCTTTAAAAATTCTATGCATCGACCTTCCAACTAAAGAAATATTTCTTTTAGTTTGTTTTGCGCAATAAAAAATTGTCTCCATTCTTGCAACATTTGAAGCAAATGAAGTCACTATCACTCTTTTTTTTAATCTACTCATTATGTTTATTAAACTTTTTCTTACATCTCCTTCTGAGCCTGATTTTCCCTCACTAAAAACATTTGTTGAGTCACAAATCATTGCCAAAACACCATCCTGACCAATCTCTTTTAATCTTTTTGAATTAATGTCACCTCCAATTAAAGGATTGGGATCAACTTTCCAGTCACCAGTATGAAGTATGTTACCTGCTGGTGTTTGAATTCTTAATCCATTTGGTTCTAGTATTGAATGTGTGAGTGTAATAAATTCAATTTTAAATGGTGTGAGCTCCAAGGTGCTATTTAATTGAACAATATTTATAAATGGAGTGATATCTATTTTTTTTTCTTTAAATTTCTCTGTAATTAAAACGGCTGTAAAAGGAGTGGCATAAATTTTACAATTAAGTTGAGGCCAAATATGTGCTATTGCTCCTATATGATCTTCATGAGCATGAGTTAGAACTATTCCCAATAAATCATCTTTCTTATCTACGATAAAACCTGGATCAGGATATATCAAATCAATACCAGGCACCGTATCATCAGCAAATGTAACGCCAATATCAACTATAATCCATTTTTGCTCACCGGGTTTTCCGTAAGCGAAAAGATTCATGTTCATTCCAATTTCGCCGGATCCACCAAGGGGACAAAATAATAATTCGTCTTTCATTAATTAATTTTAATTACTTTGATAAGACCATCTATGGTTAAATCTTTTTGTATAATTGGTTTATTTTTTTTTATATTTTTAAACATATAAGCCAAACCACCTGTAAAAATAAGTTTGTAGGACTTTTTTGTTTGCTTTTTAATCATTAATATAATGTTGTCAATTAGACCTAAATAGCCCCAATAAAAACCTGATTTAACAGCTTGATTTGTATTTGTACCAACAACTTTTGAAATTTTAGATAAATTTATTAGTGGTATTAATGAAGCTTTTTTAATTAGAGTACTAAGAGATAAAGATATACCTGGAGCAATAACTCCACCATAATATGTATTTTTTATAATCACATCAAATGTAGTGGCTGTACCAAAATCTACAACTATAAAATTATTTTTGTTATCAATTACACTAATAGCATTTGCTATTCTATCAGATCCTGCTTGAGATCTGTTTACTTTAAGTTTCACTAATTTTGAAAATTTGTTATTTTTTAATTCACTACATGAAATGCCATAAGTTTTTTTGAGAAAATTTGATAATTGCCTATATACTGGAGGGACAACACTACTGAATAAACCAAGTTTTATACTTTTATTTTTTAACATTTTCAAATGTTTATTCATATAAATGTTTGATATTAGTCTGGTTTTTAAAAATATTTTTCTAGTTTTATCAAATTTATGATTTAACAGAAAAATTTTTGTGTCTGTATTCCCTATATCCCCAACAATATACATATTATTTGAATTGATAAATTTTTTTTTCATAAGATTTACACAGTAATTTAAAAATTTGTAACTTTGTAACATTTTTTTTTGTAAAAAAATTAATGAAATTAGTTGAATATTTTTTGATTTTTGGCCTTTTATTTACGTTTATTCCAATTCCTACAATTAAAAATTTTTTTTTCTCTTTAAAAACAGTTTCTTGTAAAATTCCACCTATTTTTTGTTTTTTAATTAATATATCATTAGGTTTTTTTATAGCTACTTTATCATCAGTAAATTTTTGTACACATTTTTGTACGATTAAACAATTAATTTTTGTTATTTTGTTTAAGCGTATTTGATTTCCAATTACAAAAAAAATTGACATAAATAAATTTCCGTCAAATGAAATCCATTTATTACCCCTTTGACCTTTGCCCTTAGTTTGAAATTCAGCTAAAATGATTCCATTTTCAGCTCCTTTTCTTATTTGTATATGAGCTTTGTTATTAGTACTATTTATTTTTTTATAATAAAATTTTTTAAGCCTCATCAAACCAAATCAATTTTTGATACGAAATCAATAAGGCTATTTGGGTAAATAAAATAAGTTAAAATTAAAACCGTAGCTATAATCAGAGATAATTTTAATCCTATACTGTGGTTTGTATCGTATTTCTCAACTTCATTATCAAAATATATTACTTTAATTATTCTTAAATAATAAAAGGCTGCAACAACTGTCGCTAACAAACCTACAATTGCTAAGAAAAACATTGATTGCTCAATTACAGCCATAAACACATAAAATTTTGCAAAAAAACCAGCCAATGGTGGTATTCCAGCTAGTGAAAAAAGCACTATCAATAAAGAAAACGATAATAGTGGGTGATTTTTTGACAATCCTGATAAGTCATCTATACTTTCATAGTATTTATCCTCACGTTTTAACATAAAAATACAACTGAAAAATGCTAAATTCATCACTAAATATATTGAAATGTAAGACACTGAACTTTGTATGCCTTCATTTGTGCCTGTTGTTAAACCAGCTAAAGCATATCCCATATGACTTATAGAACTATAAGCAATTAATCTCTTTAGATTCTTTTGTCCTATAGCAGCTACAGCACCGAAAAGCATAGAGGCAATTGATAAAAAAATAATTATTGTCTGCCATTGATCAATCAAATTAATGAATGGAGTATATAAAAATCTTATAAATACTGTTAGTGCAGCAATTTTTGGCAAGATTGCAAAAAATAATGTAACTGATGTTGGAGATCCTTGATATACGTCTGGGGCCCACATATGAAATGGTACCGCAGAAATTTTAAAGGCTAAGCCAACTAAAATAAATACCATTCCAAATATTATACCTTGTGTTGAATCACCGTAATTTAATGAAATTTGAGAAAAATTAGTTGATGAAGAAAACCCATAAACTAAAGAACAACCATACAAGAGCAAACCAGATGATAAGGCGCTAAGAACAAAATATTTTAAACCTGACTCAGAGGAAAGTACATTATCTCTATTAAAAGATGCTAATACATATAAAGCTAGAGACTGTAGTTCAAGTCCTATATAAAATACTATTAGATCGTTAGAGCTAACCATTACCATCATTCCAAGAATTGAGCTGAGGATTAAAATTGGATATTCTACATTATATATTTTAATTGATTTTAGATACTGTGAAGAGGTTAATAAAACAAACAAAGTTGAAATAACAATTAATATTTTAATAAAGTTTGATAAATAATCAATTTTATAGCTTTCATTAAATATTAATAATTCAGCTGTGGATGGCACATTTAAAATCAAGGGAATTGATATTATTAATGTTAATATACTTAGACTATAAACAGTTGATGAGCTATTTTTTTTAAAGACACCGAAAAGTAATAAAAACATTAAACTTAGAGATATGAATATTTCCGGTATTACATAATAAATATCTATTATCATTTTTTGTTTGCCATATATATTTCTAAATTTGCATTATAATTATCTATTAAATTACTTACTGATACTTCTACTGTATTAATTAAAGGTTCTGGATAAAATCCGAAATACAAACTTGGAATTGCTAATAAAGTTAAAATAATTACTTCTGATTTGTTTAAATCTACTAAGTTTTTTAAATCCTCATTTATAAGTTCACCAAAAACAACTCTCTTATATAACCAGAGCATATATGCTGCACCAAGTATCACTCCTAAGCTCGCAATTACAGCAACTAAAAAATTATCTTTAAAAGCACCCATAAGTATCAAAAATTCTCCAATAAAACCTGTCGTACCTGGTAAACCAAGAGCTCCCAATGTAAAAATCATGAAAATTATTGAGTATTTAGGCATAACTTCTACTATTCCACCATATCTTTTAATCTCTCTTGTATGCATTCTTTCATAAATGACACCTACACATAAAAATAGTGCAGCAGAAATTATTCCATGACTGATCATTTGAAAGATGCTTCCTTCCAATCCCTGTTGTGTCATAGTAAAAATCCCAAGTGTGACAAAACCCATATGCGCAACTGATGAGTACGCTATTAATTTTTTCATATCTTCCTGCATAAGGGCGACTAAAGATGTATAAATAATTGCTATAAGACTCAGTACATAAACAAATGAGACAAAGTAATCTGAGCCAATTGGAAATAGACCTATAGAAAATCTTATAAAGCCATATCCGGCCATTTTTAGAAGAATAGCTGCTAAAAGTACGGAGCCAGCAGTCGGTGCTTCTACATGTGCATCTGGAAGCCATGTATGAACTGGCCACATTGGTGTTTTTACAGCAAATGAACTAAAAAATGCTAACCATAGAATTTTTTGATATTTGGCATCAATGCCAATTTCGTAAAGTTTTTCAACATCTGTAGTCCCAGATATCCAATAAATATAAATTATTGCTACAAGCATTAAAACTGAACCAAGTAGTGTATATAAGAAAAATTTAAAAGCTGAATAAACTCTTCGCGTACCACCCCAAATTCCAATTATCAAAAACATAGGTATCAAACCACCCTCAAAGAATAAATAAAAAATAACTAGATCTAAAGAACAGAAAACACCGATCATAAGGCTTTCCATTATCAATATAGCAACAAGAAAATCTTTTAAACGGTTTTTAATAGTACTGTTTACTGAAAGTATACATAACGGAGTAATAAAAGTTGTGAGAACTACAAATAAAATTGATATTCCATCCACACCCACCTTGTAATTTATAAATCCATAAATCCATTCTCTGTTTTCAACGAATTGGAAAGATGAGTTTGAATTATCAAATTTATACCAAAGATAGATTGATAAAATAAAATTAATTATACTGATAAAAACAGATATATATTTATGACTATTATATTTTTCTGTTGATTTTGTAAAAAGAATAAATAAAGCACCAACTGTAGGAACACATATTAATAAACTTAAAATTGGTATATTCATCATTTAATTATTAAATAAGTTAATAAAGCTGAAAAGCCGACTAACATTATAAATGCATATTGATATATGTATCCAGATTGGAACTTTACTGCTTTGTTAGAAAGTATCTTAATTATACTAGATATACCATCAGGACCAAATCTATCAATTACAAGACCATCGATTTTTTTCCAAAAATAAAGACCAATTTTTTTTAGACTTTTTATGAATAAGAATTCATAAATTTCATCAAAGTACCATTTATTTTTTAAAAAATTATAAAAAGGTCGATTGTTATCTACTATCACAGGTAGTAAATCTTTTCTTTTAACAAAAAAATAATAAGCTATAGGTATTGAAACAGTAACTAATGTAGGTGTTAAAAATATAAACCATTTTGGTGGATGCTCACTACTTAAAGGTTCTAGAAAAAAAATTGATGAGTTCCAGAATTGATAACTTTTTTCAAAACCTATAAATAAATCTTTAAAAAAATAACCTGCGAAAATTGAGCCAATAGCTAAAATAATGAGAGGAATTGTCATCACCATAGGTGACTCATGAATTTTTTCAATCTTTATTGACTGGTTATTATAATCTCCATGAAAAGTTTTGAATATTAACCTCCAGGAGTAAATGGATGTCAACAAAGCAGTAAAAATTCCTATTGATGCTGCGTAATATCCTAGCGAACTATTTTTTAAGTAAGCAAACTCTATTATTGCGTCTTTAGAAAAAAATCCAGATAATAATGGAAAGCCTGTTAGAGCAAGAGTACCAATTAGCATTAGGGCATATGTAACAGGAAGCTTATCTTTTACCCCTCCCATATTACTTATATTTTGTTCTTCATGGAAAGCATGAATCACAGAACCTGCTCCTAAGAATAGTAAAGCTTTAAAAAATGCATGAGTAAATAAATGAAACATAGCAACATTATAAGCTCCTACACCAGTAGCAAAAAACATATATCCAAGTTGGCTGCATGTTGAATAAGCAATTATTTTTTTTATATCATCCTGTACTAAAGCAACGCTCGCAGCAAATATTGCCGTTGTCATTCCAATAATTGTTACAATCGATAAAGCAAACTCAGAATATTCATATAATGGAGAACACCTAACGACTAAAAATACACCAGCTGTCACCATTGTGGCTGCATGAATTAATGCAGATACGGGAGTGGGTCCTTCCATTGCATCTGGAAGCCAGGTATGTAAAAAAAATTGAGCTGACTTACCCATTGCGCCAATAAATAGAAGGATACAAATTAGATCTATACTATTAACTTTTATACCAAGAAAATTTAATTCATCATTAATAAATAGATTAATTTGCTGAAAAACTTCATCATAATTTACTGTTCCAAATAAATAAAAGATTAAAAAAATTCCTAATGCAAAACCAAAATCTCCAACTCTATTTACTAAAAAAGCTTTGATAGCCGCGGAATTTGCAGAGTTTTTTTTAAACCAAAACCCAATTAAAAAATATGAGCAAAGACCTACACCTTCCCAGCCAAAAAATAATTGTAAAAAATTATCGGAGGTCACTAGAGTTAACATTGCAAAGGTAAATAATGACAAATAAGCCATAAATCTCGGTTTGTGTGGGTCATGAGACATATATCCAATGGAATAGATGTGTACTAATGATGAAATTGAATTTACAACTACTAACATAACAGCCGAAAGTGCATCTATTTTGATAGACCAATTTACTTGCAGGCTTCCGGAATTTATCCATTTTGCAATAAGTAAATTATTTTGATATCCGTTAAAAATTACGTCATAGAAAATAATGATTGATAGAATTGCGCTTATAGTTGTAAAGCCACAAGTAATATAATTACAAAATTTTTCTCCAATAAATTTACTGAAAAAACCAGAAATAATTGCTGCTGTTAATGGTAAAAATAAAATAAAATATTCCACTTTAACCTTTCAATTTCTCTATTTCCTCTACCCGAATTGTTCCAGAGTTTCTGTAGTAAACAACGATTATTGCAAGACCTATAGCTGCTTCTGCTGCTGCAACAGTTAGAATAAATAAAGTAAAGATCTGCCCACTAATGTCATTCATATATATTGAAAATGATACTAGATTAATATTTACAGCAAGAAGGATTAATTCAATGCTCATCAATATCACAATTACGTTTTTTCTATTAAGAAATATTCCTACAATTCCAATAAGAAAAATAATTGCACCTAGTGTAAGGTAATGACCAATACCAATTTCAATCATCTATTTTAACTCCTTGGTGTGATTTTACATTGACAAGTGAGACACCGTCATTTCTTTCTCTTGATAATTGTTTAAAATAACTTTGCCTTTTTAAACCCTCTCTCTTTCTAAATGTAAGAACAATTGCGCCAATCATAGCAACAAGCAATACCATTCCAGATAATTGGAAGAGATGTATGTAATCTGTGTATAAGACATTTCCTATAGAATGAGTATTAGTAACATCTGAAACGACTATTTTGTTCGATAGCTCAGGTTTATATTTCCATCCACCAATTACAATGATTACTTCAAAGAAAATTATAATGCTTACTAAAAGACCGATTGGCAAATGAGCAGAATTAGTTGAGGATTTAAACCAGGTATTTTTTTGTTTTGCTACATTTAACATCATAACAACAAATAAAAATAAAACAGCAACTGCTCCAACATAAACTATGAGCATTATCATCCCTAAAAATTCAGCACCTATCATTATAAATAAGCTTGAAATACTAATAAAATCTAAAATTAAAAAGAAAACTGAATGTACTGTATTTTTAGAGACTGTAACCATAATTGCTGACACAACTGCAATAAATGAAAAAAAATAAAAAAAAAATGCGTGTGCTATCATTAATTATCTATAAGGATTATCTGCCTTAATATTTGCAGCCAAAACATTTTCCCATCTGTCTCCGTTTTCGAGTAATTTTTCCTTATTGTAATATAATTCTTCTCTAGTTTCTGTTGCGAATTCAAAATTTGGTCCTTGTACTATCGCATCAACTGGACACGACTCTTCACACAATCCACAGTATATACATTTCAGCATATCAATATCATATCTTGTTGTTTTTCTACTACCATCTTCTCTTTGTTCTGACTCTATGGTTATTGCCTGTGCAGGACATACAGCTTCGCACAATTTACATGCAATACATCTTTCTTCTCCATTGGGATATCTTCTTAATGCGTGTTCACCTCTTGCTCTTGGACTAATCTTACCTTTTTCAAATGGATAATTTAGAGTTTTTTTTGCTTTGAAAGCCTCTCTAATTGCAATCTTTAAACCATTTAAGAAATCTAGCATGAATATAGTTTTTAAAATTCTAGAAATTTTCATAAATTAAACCTTTGGCAGTAAATCAAAATATAATAAAAAACCTGCTGTTAACACTACCCATATTAATGAAAATGGTAAAAATATTTTCCATCCTAATTTCATAAGTTGATCATACCTATATCTCGGTACAATTGCTTTTACCAATGCAAAAAGTATAAATAAAACTAAGATTTTCATTATAAACCATAATGCTGGAGGCACTAAATCGAATGGATAAATATTAATCGGTGACAGCCATCCACCTAAAAATAATATAGATCCCATCGCACACATAAGTAAAATATTTGCATACTCTCCCAACCAAAACATTGCATACATCATACCGGAATACTCAGTTTGATAGCCCGCAACTAATTCAGCCTCGGCCTCTGGTAAGTCAAATGGCGGACGATTTGTTTCTGCTAATGCAGATATAAAAAAAATAACAAACATGGGGAATAATGGTATTACAAACCACACTTTATCTTGTGCCAAAACTATGTCAGTAAGATTCAAAGATCCTACACAAAGTAATACATTTATAATTATTACTCCAATTGATACCTCGTATGAAACCATCTGTGCAGCAGATCTAATCGCTCCTAAAAACGGATATTTTGAGTTTGATGCCCAGCCACCCATAATAATACCATAAACACCTAGAGATGAGATTGCGAATAAATACAAAATTCCAACGTTTATATTTGCTAAAACAAAATCTTCACTGAATGGAATAACAGCCCATGAAATTAAAGCTAAGGTCATAGTAGTTATTGGAGCTAGTATAAAAACTATTTTATTTGAACTTGCGGGTATAATGATTTCTTTAAAGATATATTTGAGAGCGTCTGCTAAAGATTGAAATAAACCAAATGGGCCAACAACATTTGGGCCTTTTCTTTTTTGAACAAATGCCCAAACTCTTCTGTCTAACCAAACAATCATAGCAACCGCTGTTAATAAGGGCAATAATAAGAACAAAATTTTATATGTTTGTGAAATTAGCGTGTAAAAATATTCCATATATTATCCATACGTTCCTGTCTTTTTAACTTTTGAAAGACTATTTCTACATGCAGACATTGTTTTTGAGGCTCTTGCAATTACATTGCTATAATAATAATCTATTTCACTCACATGAATTTTTTCATTCTCAAATTCACCTTTTGTTTTTGGTAAAGGATTTGATGCTTTTTCTTTTTTTAGTTTTAAGTAGTTTATCATACTGTCTACTAGTTCATTTTTATCATTAAATAATTTTTTTCTTTTTATTAATTCTGATAATTTATTTATAATTTCCCAATCTTCTAAAGCATCACCGGGAGGGTATGAAGCCTTATACGTTTTTTGTAATCTACCCTCTAGATTTGTATAATGCGATTCTTTTTCTGTATAAGCAGCTCCTGGTAATATTAGATCTGAAATTTCAGCACCTTTGTCTCCATGCGTCCCAATATAAACAACAAATTCATTTTTCTTTGTAAAATCTAAATTATCTTGTCCAAATAAAAATATAATTTCATTTGTGTTTTTTTGGATTTTTTCTAAAGTTGAATTTCCACTACTTTCAGAACTAATTAGATCTAAATCATACGCGCCCACAGTCGATGAGTGATTTGAGATGACTCCTATTGGATTCCAATCTTCATTAACTTTACCATTAGATTTTAGAAAATTATTCAAATTATCAAATAAACTTTGAGCTGATTTTAGTTTAAAAAATGATTGTCCAAGAATAACTATTGGCTTTTTTGCTGAAATTATTTTTTTACTTAATTCATTATCTCCATTGGTCAAAGTTATAATTTCTGAGGTATCATTGGGTAAAATTTTGTATGGATATGTCAAATCACCAACATCACCATAACTAAAAATTTGTAAATTATTGCTTAAATATGATTTTCTTATTCTTGAATTTAATATAGTAGCTTCGTACCTTGGATTAGTGCCAATCATAATAATTAAGTCACTTTGTTCAATCCCATTTAAAGTTGGATTAAATATATAGTTTGATCGGTTTCTATTATCTATGTATATGTGATCAGATCTACAATCTAAGTTTGGGGATTTAATTGTCTTTTCAAAAAACTCTTTGACAATATACATTGTTTCCATATCGGTCAAATCGCCAGTAATACCTGCAATGTTATCGGGTAAAACACTTTCAATTTTTTTTTTCAGAATATCGTAAGCTTCATTCCAAGTTATTTTTTCAAATTTCCCGTCTTTTTTTACGAAAGGTGTATCTAGTCTTTGATTTTTTAGTCCGTCGCATGCATATCTGGTTTTATCTGATATCCATTCTTCATTTATATCATCATTATTTCTTGGAAGTACTCTTTTTACTTCCCACCCGTAAGTGTCAACTCTGATATTTGATCCGACTGCATCCATTACATCAATTGTTTCAGTTTTTTTCAATTCCCAAGGCCTTGCTTCAAAAACATATGGTTTTGATGTTAATGCGCCAACAGGACAAAGATCTACGACATTAGCTGAAAGTTCCGACTCCATAGCTTTCTCCAAATAAGTTGTAATTTGCATGTCTTCACCTCGACCTATTGCGCCTATTTCTGGTACTCCAGCAATTTCGGTAGCAAATCTTACACACCTTGTACAATGTATGCATCTTGTCATTTGAGTTTTTATAAGTGGGCCCATATACTTCTCTGGTACATATCTTTTGTTTTCTTTAAACCTTGATTTATCAACTCCGTAGTACATTGATTGATCTTGAAGATCACATTCGCCTCCTTGATCACAAACAGGACAATCTAATGGGTGATTAACAAGTAGAAATTCCATTACTCCTTTTCTTGCTTTTTCAACAAGTGGAGTGTTTGTTTTAATGTTCATTCCTTCAGTAGCAGGCATAGCACACGATGCTATTGGTTTAGGAGATTTTTCCATTTCTACTAAACACATTCTACAATTTCCAGCTATAGATAATC
>CACNHI010000002.1 GCA_902620265.1 uncultured Pelagibacteraceae bacterium
GTAAAAAGCATCATAGGAAGATTTTTAGAGCATTCTAGAATTTACTGCTTTAGTAACGGTACAAAAAAAATGCCTGATAGAAATGCAAAAGTATATATTTCTTCAGCTGATTTAATGCCGAGAAATTTGAATAGAAGAGTAGAACTTCTAGTGCCAATTGAAAATGAAACCGTTCATGAGCAAATTTTAGATCAAATAATGTTAGCAAATTATCTTGATACTAATCAGAGCTGGGAGCTCAATGCTGATGGTAATTATAAAAAAATTAAATATAGTAATAACGATTCCTTTTCAGCTCATGAATATTTTATGAATAATCCGAGCTTATCTGGAAGAGGCAAGGCTAAATTAAAAATGCAGCCTAAACAACTGCACTTAAGATTGATTAAAAGTGGAAGTAATTAAAAGCAAAAATAGTTTAAAATTAAAACAGGCAAAATTAGCTATAATAGACATTGGATCAAACTCTATAAGAATGCTAATTTATGAAGATTTCAGTTCTTCTCGTGTGCCTTTTTTTAATGAAAAAGCTGTTTGTGAACTTGGAAAAAATTTAGATAAATCGAAAAAACTTCACAGATCTGGTACTGAATATGCTTTAAAAGTTTTAAAAAGATTTTCTGAAATTTTAAATATTTCAAAAATCACAAATCTAAAGATTATTGCAACAGCAGTTATAAGAGAAGCAACTGATACAAAACCTTTTATTGATGAAGTTGAAAAACTTTTTAAAACTAAGATTAATATATTATCAGGCGAAGAAGAAGCTACATGCTCAGCTGAGGGAGTAAAAATAGGTTTTGAAAATGTTGATGGATTAGTTGCTGATCTTGGGGGTGGTAGTTTGGAGTTAGCCCGAGTTGAAAACAATATAGTAACCAATACAACCTCATTACCCGTTGGCGTTTTAAGATTATTAAATAATCCTATAGTTAAAAAAAGAAATTTAGCAAAATATATTAAAAAATTATTAAGAGATGAAAAATGGCTCTCAAAAAAGAAGTTTAATAATTTATATTTAGTTGGAGGTACTTGGCGTGCATTATTTAAGTTACATCTTTTTCAAAATAATCATCCGGTACATATAATTCATCAATATAGTATTGATAACAATGTTTTATCTAAGTTTGTTGAAAAAATTTCATCTTTTAATAAATCTAAACTTAAAACAGTTGAGTATATTTCAAAATCTAGAACACCATATTTACCCTATAGTTGCATTATACTTGATGAAATTATGAGAGTTACAAATCCAAGAAATATAATTTGTTCTATAAGTGGTTTGCGTGAAGGTTCTTTATCAATTGACTATTTTAAAGATGTAAAAGAATCTGAAATCTTTTACAAAGCACTTGAGAATGTTGCAAAAAAAAGAGGTGATCTAGGATCGAACTATAAAAAATATTATGATTTTATTCAGCCAGTTTTTGAAGGCAATGAACATTTTAATAAGAAATTATTATATCTAGCATGTGTATTAAGCCATATGGATTGGGGATTAGGAGCATTTCAAAAAGCTGAATTAGTATTTCAAGAAACGATAAACACTCCGTTACTTAGACTGACACACAAAGAAAGAATACAATTAGCTTTGTCATGTTATTGGCGCTATTGCAGTATCAAATATAATCCAAAAATGGAGTACCTAACTTTTTTAAATAATAATGAAATTTTTTCAAGCAAACAAGTGGGAGCTGCATTGAGATTTTCACAATCATTGACCTCGATATCTACGATATTTCTTGAAGAGTTTAAATTGTATAAAAGAGGTAATGCTGTATTTTTGAAAATTCCATCACAACATCAAGAAATAATCTCAAAACAAGTTACTAAAAGATTTAAAGCTCTTGCTAGAGAATTATTTTTAGAGCCAAGAGTAATTTATTCAAATAATTCAAAATAAACCAAAGTTAATTAAACTTTAATAATAAGTAAATATTTCTGTAACTTAATCTTTTTAAGATAACTTACGAAATTTAAATATTCATTATTTATTCCCCTATTTAAATTTTGTTAATTAACTACTTTCTCCCTTCTTTTAAATTAAGAAGGGAGGAAGACAATTTATTTGATATTAATTATTTATAGATGCAGGAGACTGCTCTGCTTTTTTAGCAAGTTTTTTTGCTTTTTTTTCAGCAACCTTTTTTTCTAAACCAGCAATTTTAATATTAACTTTTGACAATTTTTTTTCTTTTGCCGTAATTTTATTTTTCAATCTATCAATTGCTTTTAAAATTTTTGTTTTTTTCTTCTCATTTTTTTTTAGTTTTTTTCTCATTACCGCCTCCGAATTGTTTGATATTTAACTTAATCATATAATTCTTAAAAAAAAAAGATATTTTGATACAACCTATAGTTTATAGTTTTTAAGACCTGTTATTAAATAAAAAAACATTGCTATATGAGAACTATTATTGAATTTTTGATTTAATATTAATTTAAATATGTCTCTTTGATTAAAAAGATGAATTCTAATACCTTGTTCTGGTTTCGAAATTTTAATTAAGTCTTCTGTGTAATAACCAGTAATTTTAGTAGTTAGTCGTCCAGGTTCAGTATAAAAAGTTATAATTTTACTTAATTTTGATCTTGATCTATATCCTGTTTCTTCTCTTAATTCCTTATATGCTGATTGCAGAGTTGTTTCCTTTTTTTCCACTATGCCAGAAGGAAACTCGTAATTAATTTTATTAATTGGAATTCTTTTTTGAGAAACTACTATATATTTGTTTTTAATTTTTGGTATTACCAATGAAAGATTAGAAGTTTTAAGATAATGATAGAATTCTTTTTTTTTAAATTTTTTATTAATCAAACTTATTTGATTGGTAAGTTTTATATCTTTCAATTTTTCTCTAAAAATAATTTTTTAACAATTAATACAGCAATTAACATTCCTATAAGCTCAGCTAAGATATAATAAGGAGTGTTTAAATAACTAATACCTGTAAAAGACTCTGTAAATGTTCTAGCAATTGCAACAGCTGGATTTGCAAAAGAAGTAGATGAAGTAAACCAATAACCAGCAGTAATATAAAGACCAACGCTAGCAGCAACAGCAATTTTACCTGACTTCATTGAACCAAAAATTATCACTATAAGTCCTAATGTTGCTATTACCTCAGATGTGAATATGTAAATTCCATCTCTTGATTTAGTAGACAATTCATAAATTTCATTTTCAAAAAAGAAATTGGCTAAACCAACTCCAATCAAGCAACCAATCAATTGAGCAATGATATAGTAGGCTAGAAGTTTCTTTTTTAATTTACCTGTTATTGCCATTGCGATACTTACAAATGGATTAAAGTGAGCCCCTGATACATCAGCAAAAACTGTAATTAGTACAAATAAACCTGCTCCTGTTGCTATAGTGTTTGCAATTAACATTACCGCAACATCATCAGTTAAGTTTTCTGCCATTAAACCTGAGCCAACAATAATCATTACTAAAAAACAACTGCCTAATAGTTCAGCAAGAAAATAACGACTTTTATTTTTCATTTATTAGTTCCCTTATTTGTTTATGAATATTATTGTAAACTTTTTCAATTATTTCGTCTTTTTTATTTAAGTCATTTATTTCATTAAGTAATTTAACAGGATCCTCTATATCCCAATGAATTATCTGGTCTTTATTAGGCCAAATAGGACAAACTTCATTATTGGCATTATTACAAACTGTAACAATATAATCCATTTTAATTTGACTATTGATAAATTCATTAAAATTTTTAGATCTATAATTTGAAAGATCATAATGTTTTGATAATAAATAATTCTTCACATCTTCATTTATTTTTCCTGTTGGATTACTCCCAGCACTAAAACCTTTATACAAATCGTCATACTCGTTATTTATTATACTTTCAGCAATAATACTTCTTGCTGAATTACCTGTGCACACGAACAATATATTCTTCATTTAAAAAATAATCTTGTAAATACCAATTACAAACAATGGAATTTGTAATCCAAAGTTTGTAAGAATTGCCTTATCTTTGCTAATAAATCCAGCGACAGTCCATCCAACAACTCCTAATCCATGAAAGTAAATATTAATGGGGTAGATGTTTAAGTTTGTAAGTAATATTCCGGTTAATACAAGGAATGTACTGATCCATTTTAAGTATTTTTTTAAAAACATTTTAATCCTTTTTATTTCTTATATTTAAGTTTTGTTAAGATTTTATTAAATTATCATCTAGTAAAGAATATAAATAGTGATACAACTAAGAATATATGTCTACAGTTCCACTTTCATTAGACCAAATATACGATCTTGCCTTTAACACACTTAAAGCCATTGGTTGTGATGATGAAAACGCAAAAATTCTAAGTACTTTAATTACAAATGCAGAAAGAGATGGATCAATGTCTCATGGATTGTTTAGACTTCCTGCTTATGTATCAGGTTTAAAAAGTGGAAAGATTAATGGGAAGGGTAGACCTGAAATCAAAAAAATATCATCAAGCGTGATAAAAGTTGATGGTAAAAATTGTTTAGCTCCTATGGTACTAAATAAAAGTATTCCAGATCTAATTGCTGCAGCAAAAGAAAATGGAGTAGCTGTACTTGCCATAACTAATTCGCATCACATGGCAGCCATGTGGCCTGAAACAGAAATGATTGCTGAACAAGGTTTGGTCGCTTTTGCATGTACATCGTATAAACCTGCTGTAGCTCCCGCAGGGGCGAAAAAACCTTTATTTGGTACGAACCCAATTTCATTTGCTTGGCCTAGACCTGGGATGACACCAGTTGTTTATGATATGGCAACTGCATCAATGGCAATGGGAGAAGTGCAAGTTGCTAAAAGAGAAGGTCATAAAGTTCCGTTAGGTACAGGATTGAGTAAAGATGGAAAAGAAACTACAGATCCGGCTGAGATTGCTGATGGAGGAGTTCTTTTACCTTTCGGTGGTTACAAAGGATCAGGTATCGCTATGATGGTAGAGTTATTAGCTGGAGCTTTAGTAGGTGATAACTTTAGTTATGAAACAGCTGCAAAAGATAATAACGACGGTGGCCCACCTAGCGGTGGTGAATTTATTTTAGCAATGTCACCTGACAAAATATCTGAGAGAAATTGGAAAGATCACTCAAATAACTTTTTTGAAAAGATGAAAGGTTTAGAGGGAGTAAGATTACCAGGTGAAAGACGTCATAAAAATAGATTAGATAAAGGTCCAAGAAATATAAATGAGGACTTAGTAAAAAAAATAAAATCTTTAAGCTAATTCAATCTCAATAGGCGTGTGATCTGATGGTTTTTCTTTTCCACGCGGTGTCTTATTAATACTTACATTTTTTAAAATATTTATAAGTGAATTTGATAATAGAAAATGGTCTATGCGCATCCCATTATTTTTTTGCCATGCACCCCTCATATAATCCCAAAATGTGTAACCCTCAGTATCGGGATATTTATGTCTATAACTATCAACATAGCCCATGTTTAATATTTCCCTATATTTTTTTCTTATTTCCAATCTAAATAACGCATCATTTTCAAAACTTTTTGCATTATAAACATCTTCTGCTGCAGGAATGATATTAAAATCACCAGATAAAATAATATTCTCATTTTTCTGACCTAATTTTTTAAGTAACTTTGTAAGATCATCTAACCATTTTTTTTTATAATCATATTTTTCTGTATCAACTGGGTTTCCATTTGGAGTATAAATATTTATTACCAATATTTTTCTTTTTTTAAATTCAAACTCTGCAGATATTGTTCTTGCCTGTTTAAGTTTATCCTTGATTATATCAGTACTTACATTTTCTAATTTTTTTTTGGAAATAATAGCTACTCCGTTATAGCTTTTTTGACCAAATACATAACTATGATAACCTAAATCCTCAAACTCATTAAAAGGGAAATTTTTTTCTTCTGTTTTGATCTCCTGCATTAAAAGAATATTTGGTGAAAATTTATTAAGATAATCTTTTATATTTTCAATTCTTGCTCTTACAGAATTAACATTCCAAGAGCTGATTTTCATTAAAGAGAGAAAGAAACGCCACAGCCACAAGAAGATTTGCTTTGTGGATTTGTGATTTTAAATGACTCGCCAATTAACTCAGAAACGTAGTCAACTTCCGATCCATTTAAAAGTTCAGCTGATTTTTTATCAATCAAAACATTATTAAATACTAGATCGTCTTGCTCAGCTTTTGTATCGAAAGAGAAATCATATTGGAAACCTGAGCAACCACCACCTTTAATAGCGATTCTAAAAAAAGATCCTTTTGCTTTTTCGACAAGAAGGTTGTTTATCTGTTTTATAGCTTTATCAGTAAATTTAATTTCTTTATTCATGTATAATCACTGTTATTAGTAATATAATATTTTTTTTCTAATTTTAAAGTATGAATAATTTCATAAAACTAGGTCAATTTAAAAGCAATGGACGCCTTGTCTCTGAGCCAAATAACAAATTCAGAACACCCTTTCAAAGAGATCGTGATAGAATTATACATAGCGAGGCATTTAGAAGGTTAAAACACAAAACACAGGTATTCGTTAATACCGATGGGGATCATTTTAGAACTAGAATTACACATTCAATTGAGGTTTCTCAAATTGCAAGGACGATATCGAAATATCTACATTTAAATGAGGAACTAACAGAAACTCTAAGTCTTGCACATGATTTAGGTCATACCCCGTTCGGGCATGCTGGTGAAGATGCTTTAAATGAATGCATGATTAATTATGGAGGTTTTGATCATAATATTCAAACCTTAAGAATTGTGATGTTTTTGGAAAATAAATATTTAAAATTTAAAGGATTAAATTTAACTTTAGAAACTTTAGATGGACTAATAAAACATAACGGTCCAGTACAAAATAAATTGAAAATTGACAATTTGATTGGAATTAAAAACTTTAAAAATAAAATTAATTTTAATAAATATCCCTCTCTCGAAGCACAGATAGCGGCTATTTCTGATGACATAGCTTATAATAATCATGATATTCAAGACGGAATAAAGGCAAAAATTTTGTCGTTAAATGAATTATTAGAAATTAATTTTTTTAAAAATATTTATAAAAAATATAAATCAAAAATAGAAAATAATAATAAGCAGGTAATACTTAATCAGATAGTAAGAGACTCTATAAATTTAATGGTAAAAGATATAATTGATAACACTATTGAAAATATAAAAAGAAATAAGGTAAATTCAAAAAATAAAATATATTCAAGCACTAATTTGATAGTAGATTTTTCTAGCAAATATAAAAGCATTATTAGCGAGATTAGATCATTTTTGAGAATCAGCATGTATAATAATAAAAAGGTTTTATTGAATAATAATAATGGGAAAAAAATTATTAAAAAATTATTCAATAAAATTCAAAAAAAACCTAATTTATTTATTAGTCATCTCTCTAATAAATCTGATAAACAAAGAGCAGTAGCTGATTTTATATCGGGTATGACAGATAGGTATGCAATCAGTATGTATAATAAAATAAAATGAATATATTTGAGACATATCAAGACAAAATAAAGAATTTAATTTTAGAAATTAATAAGCAAGGAAAAATTGAAATTTCTGACAATCTAGACTCTATTGGCGTAGATTTACCACCTAGTCAATTTAAGGCTCATATTTCAACAAACGTTGCTATGGTTTTATCTAAAATAAATAAATCTAATCCTAATGACCTTGCAAAAAAAATTGAGGTTGAGCTATTAAAAATTGATAAGGATATTGAAAAAATTGAAATCGTAAAACCTGGGTTTATAAATATAACTTTCAAAAATACTTTTTGGAATAAATTTATTCAAAATGTAATTAATCAAAAACTAGAATATGGTTCAAATTTAACAGCTAAAAAGAAAAGTTTCTTTTTAGAATTTGTCTCCGCCAATCCTACAGGTCCACTTCATGTTGGCCATTGCAGAGGAGCTGTTTCCGGCGATGTACTTGCTAATATTTTAAAATTCAACAAGCACAAAGTGCATAAAGAATATTATGTAAATGATTATGGAAATCAAATAGTCAATTTTACAAAATCTGTTTACTACAGAATTAAAGAACAAACCGATAAAGAACCTTTTCCAAAGAATAATGAGGATTTATATCCGGGTGATTATATTATCCAAATCGCAAAAAAAATAATTAATGATAATAAAGATCTAGATTTTAAAGATTTCGAAAAAATATCTGATAAATTAACAATACTAGCGGTAAACGAGTCTATTAAAATTATTAAATCAAATTTAAAAAATATTGGGATTGTTCATGACAAATTTCAAAGTGAAAGAGAAATTGTCAACAATAATGAAGTTCAAAAAACAGTTGATAAATTAATTAAAAAGCAATTTGTTTATAAAGGAAAAATAAAAGCTCCTGAAGGTGAAGATAAAAAAAATTGGGTGGAAAGAGAACAACTTTTATTTAAATCGACAGATTTTGGAGATGATAAAGACAGAGCGTTACAAAAATCAGATAACAGCTGGACTTACTTTGCTGGTGACGTTGCATATCATGAAAATAAATTAAATAGAAAGTATGATACTTATATTAACATTTTAGGCGCAGACCATGCAGGATATATAAAAAGAATAACAGCCTCTGTCGAAGCCTTATCAGGAGAAAAGAATAAATTAGTTTGCAAAGTCAGTCAGTTAGTTAAATTAATTAAAGAAGGCAAGCCTTTTAAGATGTCAAAAAGAAAAGGCGACTACATAACAGTTGAGGATTTAATCGATGAAGTTGGAAAAGATGCTACAAGATTTATAATGTTAAATAGAAGTAGTGATGCAGAAATAGATTTTGATTTTGATAAAGTAAAAGAAAAATCAAAGGATAATCCATTATATTACGTTCAATATTGTTATGCTAGAATTTGCTCGGTATTTAGACATATAGGTAAAGAAATTGATAAGGATATAAAAGTAGATAACTATAATTTTAACTTTTCTCCAGAAGATATTGATATTTATAAAAAAATATCTGAATGGCCAAAATGTATTGAAATCTCGTCAAAAAAATTAGAACCTCACAGAGTGCCAACATATCTCTATGAACTATCATCACTATTTCATTCTTACTGGAACATGGGCAAAGATGATAAAAGTAAAAGATTTATTAGTGAAGATAAAAAAATTTCAGATGAAAAATTAGTACTATTAAAGTCAGTTTCTAATGTAATAAAATGTGGAATGAATCTAGTTGGGGCTAGTACTCCAGAAAAAATGTAATGTTTAAGGAAATTAAATATCTAATATATTTACTTGTTATAGCCTTTTTTTTCATTTTTTCAGTCAGATATTACATATCTGATGATTATAAAAAAAAATATTATAGAGGTCTTGAGTCACATAAAGACAAGACAATTACTTACGCTAAAAATTTACCAACTTTAAAAAATGATACAGATAAAATTCTTACATACGTTGAAAATAACAATACATCTAAAAAAAAATATAAATTCTGGGATTTGTTAGACAATGATTAGTAAAAGAAGAGCATTTATAGTTGGTATAAAGGGTTATAAATTAACAAATAAAGAGATTTCGTTTTTAAGAAAATACAGGCCTTGGGGCATTATACTTTTTACAAGAAATATTAAATCAATAGAGCAAACCAGACTATTAACTGAGAAAATTAAATCAATTTTTAAAGATAAAAATTTCCCAATTATGATTGATCAAGAAGGAGGCGTTGTTTCAAGATTGGAAAATATTTTGACCTCAAAACCATTTAATTCAACTTATTATGAAAGTATTTACAAAAAGGATAACAGAAATTTTGAAACATATTTAAAAATTTACGTAGATCAAATCTCATATCTTTTAAAAATGATTGGAATAAATATAAATAATACTCCTGTTCTTGATCTAAAATATAGCTTTTCCCATAAAATTATTAAAAGTAGAGCTTTTTCAAAAAATCCAAAAATTGTTAGTAAAATTGGTGATTTAGTTATTAAACATTATAAAAAAAATGGCATTTCATGCGTTATTAAACATATACCAGGTCATGGCTTAGCTAAATTAGATAGTCACCACTCATTACCAAAAGTTAATAAAAGTCTTAAATATTTAGATAAAAACGATTTCAAAGCATTTAGAAAGAAAGATGCAATTTTCGCAATGACATCTCATGTAATATTTAACTCAATAGATAAAAACAACACTGCAACTCATTCAAAAAAAATTATTAATATAATAAGAAATAAATTAAACTTTAAAAATGTTTTAATCAGTGATGATATTTCGATGAAAGCATTGAGATATTCAATAAAACAAAATACTATTAGGTCGTTTGATGCCGGTTGTAATATCGTACTTCATTGCAACGCTAAATTGTCTGAAATGTTAGAAGTGGCTAAAAACTCACCAAAACTAAACAGTTTTTTAATGAAAAAAACTAAAGAATTTTATAAATTAGTAAGTTAGATGCTAAATGAAAACAATGCACAGTTTAATGTAAATCTTACACACTTCAGTGGATCATTAGAGGTTTTGTTAGATTTAGCAAAGTCACAAAAAGTAAATTTAGAAAATATTTCAATTACTAAACTAGCAGATCAATTTCATGATTTTATTTCTAATTCAAAGGATCTAGATTTAGAATTGGCTTCAGAATACCTGCTGATGGCAACATGGCTTGCCTATTTAAAATCTAAACTATTATTGCCTGAAAGTGACGAGGAAGAATTTAAAGCCTTAGAGGTAGCTGAAAAATTGAAGCTACAATTAAAAAAGTTAGAGCTAATTAGATTATTATCCGACCAAATGCTTAAGAGAAAGAGATTGGGTCGGGATGTTTTTTTAAGAGGAGTAAAAGGTCAGATTAGATCTATATATAGTTCAAAATATTCACTTACATTATTCGAATTATTAAAAACGTATGCAACAATCATAATGACAAAAGATTTTCAAAGAATAAATATTCCAAAATTACCTGTATTCACAACAGAAGAGGGCATCAATCAAATTAGAAGTTTTTTTGGAAAATTAGATGATTGGAAAAATATTGATGAATTGGTTCCAAAAAATTTTATCAATAAAAATCTTAATAAAACTGGTAAAGCAGGAATATTTGCTGGATCTTTAGAGCTTGTTAAAGAAGGTAACCTAAAAATTAAACAAGAAAAGCTTTTTAGTGATATTTATATAAGAGAAAATAAATGAAAAAAGATACTAAAAATAACATAGTCAATTTTCCTAGTAATTCAGTAAATGGAGAACGAGAAGTTGAAGCAATCTTATTTGCTGCAGCTGAACCTTTAGATATAGATACTATAGAGTCTAAAGTAAAAAAGAATGTTAACGTAAAAAAAATTTTAGAAAAACTTCAGCATACTTATTCAAACAGAGGTATTAATTTAGTTTGTATTTCAAACAAATGGTCTTTTAGAACTGCTCAAAATCTTTCAAAGTTAATGTCTCAAGAAAAAACAGTCGAAAAAAAACTATCAAAGGCTGCAATCGAAACCTTAGCAATAATAGTTTACCACCAACCTGTTACCAGAGCTGAGATAGAAGAAATAAGAGGTGTTGCATTTGGAACTAATACACTTGAGATACTTATGGAACTTAATTGGGTTAAACCACAAGGTAGGAAAAATGTTCCGGGAAAACCTATACAATACGGAACAACTGATGAATTTTTAAGCCATTTTAATTTACAAAAACTCAGTGATTTACCAACAGTTGATGAGCTTGGTTCTGCAGGATTAATTGACTCAAGTAGTATAGATGCGTCAGTGTTTGGTACTGGTAAGTTCTATAAAGAAAAGCAAGAAGAGAAGAAGGAAAATATTTATTCTAATATAGACGAAATGTTAGGCAGTACTTTAAAAGAGACTGATAGTGACTAAAATTGCTCTTTCAAATTAAAGACAAAGGATATATATATTAGACATGAGTATAGGATTTTGGCAAATAGCAATCGTAGTAATATTAGTAGTTTTACTCTTTGGTAGAGGAAAAATATCTAGTTTAATGGGTGATGTTGCCAAAGGTATTAAAAGTTTCAAAAAGGGTATGGCTAGTGATGTAACAGATGATAGCCAACCAAAAAATATCTCTGAAAATAATCAAGACTCAGATAAAAAAGAGTAAAATTGATGCCGCAAATAGGCTGGTTAGAAATTCTAATTATTGTTTCCATAGCTATAATTGTTATTGGTCCAAAAGATTTTCCAGTAATGTTAAAAAAAGTTGGTTCATGGATAGGATCAGCTAAAAGATATTTTAGCAATATACAGAGTGAAATAACTTCCCTTGAAACAGAGGATTTAACTGCAGAAAAAAAAGAAAATAATAATTTAAAAAACAATGAGCCAAAGTGAAGAAAAAATAGGTTTTATCAGCCACTTAACTGAGCTTAGAAAGAGATTAATTCACTGTTTAATTTTTTTATTTTCTTTATTTGCAGTTTGTTATTTCTTTTCAGAGTATATTTATGGTTTCTTAGTGGAGCCGTATGCAAATGCAGTTAAAGATGACAACGTAGAGAGAAGGTTAATATTTACAGCACTTCAGGAAACTTTTTTAACATATTTAAAAGTATCTTTTTTTGCAGCTTTTTTTATTACCAGCCCCTTTATACTAATTCAAATATGGAAATTTATAGCTCCAGGTTTATATGATCATGAAAAATCTGCAATATTGCCTTACTTGGTAGTAACACCAATTCTTTTTTTACTAGGAGGAATGTTGGTTTATTATTTGATAATGCCACTTGCGATAAAGTTTTTTCTGTCTTTTGAAAGTGTTGGTGTTTCAACAAACTTACCAATACAACTTGAAGCTAAAGTAAATGAATATTTATCACTGGTAATGAAATTAATTTTTGCTTTCGGATTGAGTTTTCAATTACCCGTAGTACTAAGTTTGCTTGCAAGAATTGGATTTATAGATGCTAAATTTCTAAAAGAGAGACGAAAATATGTAGTTGTTATTATATTTGCAGCTGCTGCGCTTCTTACACCGCCTGATCCAATTACACAAATAGGTTTAGCAATACCATTATTAATTTTATATGAATTATCAATATTTTCTGTAAATTTGATTGAGAAAAGAATCAAAGAGAAAGAAAAAGAACATGCATAATATAAAGGATATTAGAGCAAATTTAGAAAATTTTGTAAAAACAATATCTAAAAGAAATCACAAAGTTGATCAAAGTTTACTGCAAACATTAGATACAAAAAATAGAGATTTAATCCAAAAAAAAGAAAATCTAGAACAAGAAAAAAAAATTATTTCAAAAAGCAAAGATAAATCATTATTTGAAAAGTCAAAAAAATTATCAAATGAGATAGATCAAATAACTTCTGAACAATTAAAAATAAAAAGTGATTTAGATAATTTATTATCTAATATACCTAATTTACCTTTAGCTGATGTACCAGAGGGCTCAGATGAAAGTCATAATACAGAAGTTGAAAAGAAAGGAAAAATACCTGAATTTAAATTTAAACCAAAGTCTCATAGCGAACTAGGTGTTGATTTATCAATGATTGATTTTGACTTGGCTACAAAAACTACAGGATCAAGGTTTGTATTTTTAAAGGAAAAAATAGCTCTATTGGAGAGAGCTTTATCGAATTTCATGATTGATAAACATACTAGCGATAATGGATACACAGAAATTTCACCACCTCTTATTGCTTCCGAGAGCACAATGTATGGTACAGGTCAAATACCAAAATTTATCGATGATCAGTTTGAAATTAAGCTTGATGATAAATCTGAGAGAAAGTTTTTAATACCAACTGCTGAAGTTATTTTAACAAATATGGTTAAAGGCAAAATATTAAATAAAAATGATTTACCATTAAGGTTAGTTGCATCTACCCCTTGTTTTAGAAAAGAAGCTGGTAGTTACGGCAAAGATACAAAAGGTATGATAAGACAGCATCAATTTTACAAAGTTGAATTAGTAAGTGTTGTTGAACCAGAAAATTGTAAAAGTGAGTTAGAAAGAATGACAAATTGTGCAACTGGAATTTTAGATTCATTAAAATTGCCTTATAGAAAAGTTGTTTTATGCACTGGAGATATGGGTTTTAGTGCTGAAAAAACATATGACATTGAAGTATGGATACCCTCAGAAAACAAATATAGAGAAATTTCAAGCTGTTCATCTTGTGGATCTTTTCAAGCAAGAAGAATGAAAGCTAGATACAAAAATGATAAAAAGGAAACAGTATTTTTAGGGACACTTAATGGCAGTGGTCTTGCAGTAGGCAGGACATTAATCGCAATATTGGAAAACTATCAACTTGAGGACGGGTCAATAAAAATTCCCGAAGTTCTTAGACGGTACATGAAAAATTTAGATATAATTTCAATCAAATAGAAGTTGTTTTCAAATATCAATTAGTATAAAAAACACATATAAAATTATGTCTAACTCTGGAATTGGTCAGTTTATACCCCTAATACTTATATTTGTAATATTCTATTTTTTCTTAATTAGACCCCAACAAAAAAAAGCTAAAGAACACAAAACAATGGTCGAAAATCTTAAGCGAGGGGACAAAGTTATAACTTCAGGTGGAATAGTTGGAAAAGTTGATCGAATTATAGATAATGAAAAAGTTGAAGTTGAAATTGCTGATAATGTTAAAGTTGAGGTAGTAAGAGCAACAGGTATACAAGCACTACTTACTACTCAAGAAGTAAAAAAATAATTTACTAAACAAAGTGCTCAAATTTTCTAAAATTAATATTTTAATTACTACCTTATTGTCAATAATTGTAATTTTTTTTACTATTTCAAATTTCACTGAATTTGAAGATGAGTTTGTAAATAAAAAAATTAACCTTGGTTTAGACTTGCAAGGTGGTTCATATCTTTTGCTCAAAATTGATAACGATCCAGTAATTATTAAAGAACTTCAAAACAAAGCCATTTCTCTAAAAAATGTTCTAAAAGAAAATAATATAAGCGTTCTTAATATTAGAGTGACAGATGATAAAAAGATTTTATTATCGATAAATAAAAAAGATGTAGATAAGCTTAATCAACTATTTAATGATAAAAATGGTATAGTTAATCCATATTTTGATCAATTTAAATCCTTTCAATTTGAAATTGCAAATCAAGAAGGGAACTTTGAAATTTTTTTTTCAAAATACGGACTAATACAATTAAAAACTTCATCACTTGATCAGGCTATTGAAATTGTAAGAAGAAGAGTTGATGAAGTTGGAACAAACGAACCAAATATTTTAAAGAGGGGTAATGATAGGATATTAGTCGAATTACCTGGTTTAGATGATCCTATGCGAATTAAAAATCTATTAGGTAAAACTGCAAACTTATCTTTTAGATTTGTAACTCAAACTAATGAGGAAACCTTCGGATCGGAAGAACTTGAGTTTGAGGATGGTTCAGAAGTAGCCAATGTTAGTAAGCGTATAATTGTAAGTGGTGAAAATCTTATTGATGCACAACCACGTATGGATAATCAAACAAATGAAACAGTTGTTACATTTGATTTTGATAGAGTTGGGGCCAAGAGATTTGGTAGGGCAACTACAAAAGGTATTGGTAAAAGATTAGCAATAGTTTTAGATGGTAAAGTTATTAGTGCACCTGTTATCCAGGAAGCTATTGTTGCTGGCTCAGGACAAATTTCTGGTGATTTTACTTTTCAATCAGCAACTGATCTTGCTTTATTATTAAGATCAGGAGCACTACCAGCACCATTAGAAATAATAGAAGAGAGAACAGTAGGTCCAGGATTGGGTCAGGATTCAATTAAATCTGGATTATCCGCGCTATTGATTGGTTTTATTTTAGTAATTACGTTTATGTTAATAAAGTATAGAGTTTTTGGAATAATTGCGAATGCTACTTTAATTTTAAATTTATTTTTTTTAGTTGGAATTTTAACACTTTTTGAAGCAACATTAACACTTCCTGGAATAGCAGGAATTATCTTAACTGTTGGAATGGCAGTAGATGCAAATGTATTAATTTTTGAAAGAATTAAGGAAGAGATTAAAAATGAAAAAAATCAAATTATAGCTTTTGATGCTGGTTATAATAAATCTAGAAATGCTGTACTAGATGCCAATATTACAACCTTAATAGCTGCAATAATTTTATTTTTTCTTGGATCTGGGCCAATTAAAGGCTTTGCTGTAACATTGGGTATAGGAATATTTACAACTTTATTCTCGGTTTATTTTATAGCAAGATTGTTTACATCAATTTACGTAATTCGAAATAAAAATAAAGATCAATTAATTTAATGATACAAAATTTAAATTTTAATAAGTACTATAAATTGTTTAATATAATTTCTGTAGTATTAGTTATACTATCTATAATATCTATATTATTCAAAGGTTTGAATTACGGAGTAGATTTTAAAGGTGGAACTTTAATTGAGCTCAGAATAAATGATAACCAAACAACCATTTCTAATTTGCGTAGTGCTTTTAACAACATGAATCTAGGTGATGTTGCAATTAAAAATTTCGGTAATGATAATGACTATTTAATAAAATTTGTTAAAAAGGATAGAGATAAAAATTTAATTCAAAATATCAAAAAAGATCTTCAATCAAGTATTGGACCAGTTTTCGAATTTAGAAGGGTTGAGAGCGTTGGTCCAAAAGTTAGCGCTGAATTACTTAATAAAGGATTAATAGCTATAGCTGCATCTTTAGGGGCTATGCTATTTTATATATGGATAAGATTTGAATGGCAGTTTAGTCTTGGGGCTATAATTGCATTATTTCATGACGTTATATTAACAATAGGAATTTTTTCATTGTTTAACATTGAAATAAATTTATCAATTGTGGCAGCTCTTTTAACAATTGTTGGATATTCAATGAATGATACCGTTGTAATTTTTGATCGAGTGAGAGAAAATTTAAAAAAACATATAAGTATAAAAATATTTGAATTAACAAATATTTCAATTAACGAAACACTGTCTAGAACTATAATTACTTCAGCTACCACACTGTTGGCATTGCTTTCAATATTTATCTTTGGTGGTGAAATTTTAAAAGGATTTTCTTTAGCAATGATTCTTGGTGTTATTTTTGGAACTTATTCATCAATATATATTGCAAATCCAACATTAGTTTATTTAAAAGTATCTTATAAAACCGTTGTTAAAGAGGATAAATAATTAGTAAAGGTTTTGCGCTGCTACCATCGATAGTAGCATTGGTAATGATAGTAATGTATTCGTTCTAGAAAAGAGCATTGCTGTTCTCGCAGATTTAGCTTTTAATTCAGGATCACACTCAACTATTCCCAAAGCTCTTTTTTGGTTTGGCCATATGACAAACCAAACATTAAACGCCATCACGAGTCCTAACCACATTCCAATACCTATTGCAGTGTTTCTTCCACCTCCAGATCCTATGCCTAAAGTCATAGATTCATGCAAATATCCATTCAGCCAACCTAAAATTAAACCGGAAAGAATTGTAGCTAGTGCAGCCCATCTAAAATAGAATAACGCAGCAGGGGCTATTACTTTACCAATAGCTGGTTTATGTTCGTCTGGTATTTTTGGCATACTAGGTATTTGAACGAAATTAAAATACCATAGCAAGCCTATCCACATTATTCCAACTACAACATGGATGTATCTGAATAACCAGCTCCAAAAAATCCTATCTATATCAAATCCCTCGTTATTAAAAAAAAGACCTAAAAATAGGAGAATACTAATAGCTAGTGATGTGTGAATTGTTTTTGGTAAAGATGATAATATTTTTCCCATAATTTAACATAGCATATCAGAATATATATATTAAGCGATTTTTTTAGATTTTGTAATTAGAAGATCTTTTAAAAATTGGCCGGTATAACTATCTTTTACTTTAACAATATCTTCTGGTTTTCCCTCTGCGATAATATTACCACCTTTAACACCACCATCTGGGCCCATATCGATAATATGATCTGCAGTTTTAATAACATCTAAATTATGTTCAATCACTACAACTGTATTCCCTGTTGCAACAAAAGTATGAAGAATTTCTAAAAGTTTTTTAATATCATGTTGGTGTAAACCAGTAGTTGGTTCGTCTAAAATATATATAGTTCTACCGGTAGATCGTCTTGATAGCTCTTTAGCTAATTTTATTCTTTGAGCTTCACCACCTGATAATGTTGTAGCTTGCTGACCAATTTTTATATATCCCAAACCAACTTTTTTTAAGGTTAATAATTTAGTTTTAATAGAAGGAATATTTTCAAAATAATCACAGCCCTCATCTACTGTCATATTCAAGACATCTGCTATACTTTTATCTTTAAATTTTATTTCAAGAGTTTCTCTATTATATCTGCTACCTTTGCATTCATCGCAAGTTATATATACATCAGGAAGAAAATGCATTTCGTATGTAATTACTCCGTCACCTTCACAAGCTTCACATCTACCTCCTTTAACATTAAAAGAAAATCTCCCCGGTTTATAACCTCTACTTTTAGACTCTGGTAATGCAGTAAACCAATCTCTTATCGGACCAAATGCACCGGTATATGTAGCAGGATTGGATCTAGGCGTTCTCCCAATTGGTGATTGATCTATATTTATAATTTTGTCGACTAGTTCAATACCTTTAAAACTTTTAAATGCCATAGGTATCTTTCTGCTTTTATTATTATTTAAACTTAAGTTTAGAGCATTATATAAAGTTTGAAGTATCAAAGTTGATTTTCCACTTCCAGATACTCCTGTTACACATGTGAAGCAACCAAAAGGTATTTTTAAATTTACATTCTTTAAATTATTTCCAGTAGCTCCACCAATTTCTAAAAATCTACCATTCTTTGCTAATTTTCTATTTTTTGGAATTGGAATGAATCTTTTATTTGAAAGATATTTTCCAGTAATACTATTTTCGTTTTTAATTATTTCATTGTATTGACCTTCTGCTACTATTTCACCACCCTTGCTTCCAGCCTCCGGTCCCAGGTCAATTATATGATCAGCATTTTCCATCGTCTCCGTGTCGTGCTCAACAACTATAACTGTGTTTCCTAAATCTCTAAGTCTTTTAAGAGCATTTATTAATTTAACATTATCTTTTTGATGTAGACCAATTGAAGGTTCATCGAGTACATAAAGTACACCCGTAAGTCCAGATCCTATTTGGGATGCTAACCTTATTCTTTGCGACTCTCCTCCTGATAAAGTGCCAGACTCTCGAGATAATGTTAAATAATCTAGACCAACATTCATTAAAAAACTTAATCTCTCATTTATTTCTTTCAAGATATGTTCTGCTATTTTAAGCTCTTTTTGGCTAAAATAAATTTCCAGTTCTTTAAACCATTTTTGGGCTTCAATTATAGATTTATTTGTTATCTCGCTTATATGTAGGTCATTAATTTTAACACATAGTGCTTCTTCTTTTAGTCTATGACCTTTACATTGATCGCATTTTGTATCTGACTGGTATTGAGCTATTTCTTCTCTTTTCCAATCACTATCAGTTTCAAGATATCTTCTTTCTAAATTATTTATAACACCTTCAAATGTTTTTTTATGCGAATATTTTTCATAACCATCATCGTAAGAAAATTTTATTTCCTCTTCATCTGAACCATACAAAATAATATCTTTAATTTTTTTTGGTAATTTTTGCCATTTTTCATTCAATGAAAAATCATAGTGTTTAGATAAAGAAGATAGCGTTTGAGCGTAATATAATGAAGAGGATTTGGACCATGGTTCTATAGCTCCATCTGCTATAGACTTTTTCTCATTTGGGATTACTAGCTTTGGATCAACATTCAATTTTACACCTATACCTTCACATTCTTCACAAGCACCATAAGGACTATTAAAAGAAAAAAGCCTTGGTTCTATTTCTTCAATTGTAAAACCACTTTCAGGGCATGCAAACTTTGATGAAAATATTATTTTTTCAACTTTTCTATATTTTTTAGGCAAGGTTTCATTTTCATACTCAACAAACAAAAGACCATTTGATAAATTTAGAGCTACTTCAATACCTTCAGCCAGTCTATTACCTAATGATGAATTTAAGACAATTCTATCAACAAGAATATAAATGTCGTGTTTTATTTTTTTATTTAATTCAGGTACTTTATCAATCTCGTATAAAACACCATCAATTTTGATTTTTCTAAAACCTCTTTTTTTATAACCTAGTATTTCTTTTTTATATTCTCCTTTTCTTCCTCTTACTACTGGTGAATAAAGATAAATCGTACTTTTTTTTGGCAATTCTTTTATTTTGTCAACCATTTGAGTGATTGTTTGTGATTGAATTCTTTTACCTGTAAACGGCGAATAGGGTACCCCAACTCTTGCATAAAGAACTCTCATGTAATCATATATTTCAGTAACGGTAGCTACTGTTGATCTTGGATTTTTGGATGTATTTTTTTGTTCAATAGATATTGCAGGACTTAGTCCCTCAATTAGATCTACGTTAGGTTTTTTCATTTTATCTAAAAATTGACGCGCATAAGCTGAAAGACTTTCGACATATCTTCTCTGGCCTTCTGCATAAATAGTATCAAAGGCAAGAGACGATTTTCCAGATCCTGATAGACCTGTAATGACTACAAATTTATCCTTAGGTATTGATAAAGATATGTTTTTTAAATTATGTTCTTTTGCCCCTTTAATAACTATGTTTTTAAGCATATTTTTAGTTGCTTTCAGTAAATAAAATTAATAATCACTCCTATACTATGATATAAATATAAAAAGATAATTTATATCTTCACTAAAATATTATGGCAGGAAGCTTAAATAAAGTACTATTAATTGGCCGTTTAGGCGCAGACCCAGAAATCAAGCAAATGGTTAACGGAAAAAGTGTAGCAAGGCTAAGTTTGGCTACAAGCCAATCCTGGAAAGATAAAAATTCTGGTGAAAAAAAGGAGAAAACTGAGTGGCACCGAATTGTAGTTTTCAATGAGGGTTTAGTTAATGTTGTTCAACAATATTTGAAAAAAGGTGCTCAAATCTATGTTGAAGGTCAATTAACTACAAGAAAATGGAAAGATGAACAATCTGGCCAAGATAAATATTCAACTGAGATAGTAATTCAGGGTTACAACTCATCATTGACAATGTTAGGGGGCAACAATCAAGCTAATAACATACCATCTCAAGATAATGGAAAATCAGTTGAAGATACATCTCAAGATATCTCAAAAGATCTTGATGACGACATTCCCTTTTAGTTTTTATGCAAAAAATTCAGAATCCTAAAAATTCAAATGTAAAATCCATAGCAATGTATGATGAGATGAGTTCGTCATACCTATCATACGCAATGAGTGTAATTGTTAGTAGAGCTCTTCCAGACGTACGTGATGGATTAAAACCAGTTCATAGACGTATATTATACGCCATGTATAAAGGAGGATTTGATTGGACAAAACAATTTAGAAAATCTGCACGTGTAGTTGGAGATGTAATTGGTAAATATCATCCACATGGTGATCAAGCTGTTTATGACGCACTAGTTAGAATGGTTCAAGAATTTTCTATGAGCCTTCCTCTTATAGATGGTCAAGGAAATTTTGGCTCGATCGATGGAGATCCACCAGCAGCGATGAGATACACTGAAACTAAATTATCGAAAATTTCGCAATACTTAATAGAGGACATAGAAAAAAAAACAGTAAATTTTAAGAGTAATTACGACGAGACAGAAACAGAACCTGAGGTTTTACCAGCTCAATATCCAAATTTACTAGTAAACGGTGCAGGTGGTATCGCAGTCGGTATGGCAACAAGTATTCCTCCTCATAATTTAGGGGAAGTTATAAATGGTGCATTAGCTTTGATCGAAAATAAAGATATTAAATTAAATGAATTAATGAAACATATACCTGGTCCAGACTTTCCTACAGGGGGCACAATTATAGGTAAAAATATTATTAAGGAAGGTTATAAAATTGGAAGAGGCTCGTTCAAGATTAGAGGCGATATAAATATTGAACAAAGGAAAAACGGAAAAGAAAGAATTGTAATAACTTCAATTCCATATCAAGTAAACAAATCGAGTCTTAATGAAAGAATTGTTGAATTGGTAAGAGATAAAAAGATTGAAGGTATTAGTGATATAAGAGACGAGTCAAACAGAGAGGGTATTAGGGTATCAATTGACTTAAGAAGAGGTGTTGAACCAGAGACTGTAAAAAGACAGCTGTATAAATATACATCAATAGAAAGTTCATTTGGTTTCAATACCTTGGCTATTGTTAATAAGAAGCCTCAAACTTGTTCATTAAAAGATTTTTTAGAAAATTTTCTGTCTTTTAGAGAAGATGTTGTAATAAAGAGAACTAAATTTGATTTATATAAAGCAGAAGAAAGAGCGCATATATTAATAGGCCTTACTGTATCAATCGAAAATTTAGATAAAATAATTAAAATAATTAGATCCTCAAAAACTCCAGATGAAGCACGCAATTCATTATTAAAAAATAAATGGAAAATAAATAAAGCATCAAAGTTTATTAAATTAATTGAAAATAAAAAAAGCACCGGATCTTATACATTGACTTTAAATCAAGTTAATTCAATTCTAGAATTAAGATTGCAAAAATTAACAGCTTTAGGAATTCAAGAAATTGAAGTTGAAATAAATAAATTGTCTGAAATGATTATTCAATTTAAAAAAATTATTAATTCCAAAAAAGAATTAATGAAAGTAATAAGTGGAGAATTAAAAAATATTAAAGAGAAGTATAGCGAACCTAGAAGGACAAAAATAATTGATGCTGTTTTAAACTATGATATTGAAGAAACCATACAAAAAGAATCAATTTTAATTACAGTAACATTGCAAGGTTATATAAAAAGAAGTTCACTTAGTAATGTTAAAAAACAAAAAAGAGGTGGCAAAGGTAAGTCAGGTATTAAAACTAGAAATGAAGATTCTGTTGTTCAAACACTCTCTGTAAATACTCATACACCAGTGCTTTTTTTTTCAACAGAAGGTTTAGTATACAGGGTAAAAGCATGGAAAATCCCTGAAGGTTCTGCAATATCAAGGGGTAAGTCACTTTTTAATATTCTCCCTCTTAAAAATCATCAATCAATAAGCTCAATAATGCCTTTTCCTGATAATGAAGCAGAAATTAAAAACATGCATATTGTTTTTGCTACAAGTAAAGGAAAAATTAGAAAAAATAGTTTAGAGGATTTTTCTTCAATAAATACATCTGGAAAAATTGCAATGAAACTTGATACAGATGATAAAATTATTGGTGTTAAAATTTGTAGTGAAAATCAAGATATAATGTTAAGCACCAAACTTGGAAAATGTATTCGTTTTGAGTCAAAAAAATTAAGAACTTTCAAGGGCCGTTCATCCAAAGGTATTAAAGGAATAAATTTAGGAAATAATGATAGCATTGTATCACTATCAATAATCGATAAAGATGATAAAATTAAAAAAAATGGTAAAAACGGTAGCGATAATAAGGCAGAGATAAAAGCTAAAGAAAAATTTATACTTTCAATTACAGAGAATGGATATGGAAAAAGAACAACTCATTACGACTATAGAGTAACAAATAGAGGAGGAAAGGGTATAATTGGGATAGTAAATTCTCAAAGAAATGGAAATGTCTCATCATCCTTTCCAGTTGTAGAGGGAGATGAAATTTTAATATCAACAAACACTGGAAGGGTAATAAGAGTTGCAATTAAAGAAATTAGACTAGCAGGCAGAAATACTCAAGGTGTAAGAATAATAAAATTATCTGGGGACGAAAAAGTTGTTTCAGCAAACAAAATTGATGATAACTTGAAATAATGAAAAGAAATGTTTTATACCCTGGTACTTTTGACCCAATTACGTATGGTCATATAGATTTAATTAAAAAGGCACTTAATATCGTTGATACAGTTATAGTCGCTATTTCTGAAAATAGTAATAAAAATTATTTGTTCAACTCATCAGAAAGATTAGAGATTGTAAATAAAGCTCTATTCAAGGATTTAAAACTAAGTAATAAAAAAGTTAAAGTAATTACTTTTAATTCATTGACAACTTCTTTGTGTAGAAAAATGAATTCTAAAATCATATTAAGGGGCTTAAGAGCTGTTTCAGATTTTGAATATGAATACCAATTAGCGGGGATGAACAAAAAATTGAACAATAAAATTGAAACCATGTTCCTAATGTCTGATATTGAAAATCAAATAATATCTTCTAATTTTGTGAAAGAAATTATTGAGCTTGGAGGTGATATCAGAAAGTTTACAACACCAAGTACTATCAAAGCTTTAAAAAATAAATATGCGTAAGTATTTTTTATATATATTTTTAATTTTTTTTTTATCAAATAACTTAATAGCAAAGGAGAATATAATGATATTAAAACTTAAAACTGGCGATGTTGAAATTGAATTGTTTGAAGACATTGCACCAAAACATGTAGAAAGAATAAAAAAATTAGCTAATGAGGGTAAATATGATAACGTAGTTTTTCATAGAGTTATCGAAGGATTTATGGCTCAAACTGGTGACGTACAATTTGGTAATTCATCTTCGGCACAATACAATATTGATAGAGCCGGTATGGGTGGTTCTGAACTTCCAGATTTACCTGCTGAATTCAGTGATATACCACATTTAAGAGGAACAATTTCAATGGCTAGATCATCTGATCCAAATAGTGCAAATAGTCAATTTTTTATTTGCTTTGAAGATGCTCCACATTTGGATCGTAATTATACAGTTTTTGGAAAAGTAATTAAAGGAATGGAATTTGTAGATAAAATAAAACTTGGCACGGGTCCAAACGGTTCAGTTTCAGATCCCGATAAGATCATTAGTTTTAAATCGAAGTAAAATGATTAATGTCATTAAAAAAGTTTTCGTTTAAGGTTCTATCGAAAGAACAATACGCTAGAACTGGTATTATTAATACAAGTAGAGGAAAAATTCATACACCAGCATTTATGCCTGTTGGCACACAGGCAACTGTAAAGGCTGTCTTTATAGACGATATAATCAAAACCGGAAGCGAGATAATTTTAGCAAATACTTATCATTTAATGCTTAGACCTGGGGTTGAAAGAATTAAAAAACATAATGGTCTTCATAAATTTATGAACTGCAATCTACCTATACTTACAGATTCTGGTGGTTTTCAAGTAATGTCACTTTCAAAATTAAATAAAATTGATAGGGAAAAAGGTGCTATTTTTAATTCACACATTGATGGTAAAAAATTCATATTAAGCCCTGAGGAAAGTATTAGAATTCAAAAAGGTTTAAATTCCGACATTGTAATGGTTATGGATGAATGTCCTAAGAATACAAAAGATAAAAATAAAATAAAAGCCTCGTTAGATTTATCTATGTATTGGGCTAAAAGATCAAAAAATGCTTTTGGCACAAACAAACTAAAAGCGTTATTTGGCATTGTTCAGGGAGGTTTATTCAATGATCTACGAATAGAATCTTTAGATAAATTATTGGATATAAATTTTGATGGGTATGCACTAGGTGGTTTAGCCGTTGGAGAAACACAAAATGAGATGTTTAATGTTCTTGATGGTCTTAAGTCTTTTTTACCACAAAATAAGCCTAGATATTTAATGGGTGTGGGGACCCCATCAGATATTTTGGGTGCTGTGAAAAGAGGTATAGATATGTTTGATTGTGTATTGCCAACAAGATCTGGAAGAACTGGTCTTGCATTTACATGGAATGGTAGAATTAATATAAGAAATTCTAAATTTAAATACGATAAATCTCCACTTGATAAAAACTGTAATAAATTTAACTTAAATAAATATTCAAAAAATTATTTAAATCATCTTTTTAATACAAACGAAATATTAGCTTCAATGCTTTTAACATTGCACAATATTAATTTCTATCAGGAATTGATGTTAGCCATTAGGCAAAATATAAAAAAAGGAACTTTTGAAAGGTTTCACAGGAAATATTTTAATAAAATATGATACCTTTTAAACATTGATTATATTTAAAAAAAGTCTATATAAGAAACTCTTTGGGCCGTTAGCTCAGTTGGTAGAGCAATTCCCTTTTAAGGAATGGGTCGTTGGTTCGAGTCCAACACGGCTCACCATCAAGATGTTTTAACTAATCTTGATAGGTGGATACTTGAGTATTATTTCATTCATCCATTCATTTATTTGTTTAATTCTATTCGAAGATGATGGATGTGTGCTCATGAATTCTGGAGGTTCTTTGCCTTTATTTGCTTCTTTCATTCTTTCCCAAATTTTTGTTGTTTCTCTGATATCAAAACCTGATAAGGATGAAAAAATAAGTCCTAAATAATCTGCCTCGGACTCTTGCTTTCTATTAAATGGATTCATTAAACCTAATTGAGCTAAAAGACCAACAGTGTCCATTCCAGTCGTTCTATTTACTTGGCTTATTTTACCACCAGTTAAAATATCAGTTATTTGAAATGTAGTATTTATAAGTACGCCCCTGCTTGCTCTTTCAACAGAATGTTTTGCAACAGCATGCGCCACTTCATGACCCATAACCGCAGCTAAACCATTTTTATTTTTGGTAATATCTAACAAGCCAGAATAAACGGCAATTTTTCCACCAGGCATGCACCATGCATTTTTAATTTTTTTATTATCTATCAATATATATTCCCACTGAAAGTTTGACGTTGGATCTCTAAGATCTTGTTGATAAAAATATTCACTTATTGACTCTTCCATTTTTTTACCTATCTCTTTAATCTCATTAAGGGTATTCCCAGATTTAATAAGTTTTTCTTTTTCTTTTACTTTTTCGTAAATTTGTGCGGCTTGTGCATTTAATTTAGATTCGGGAATGAGTTTTAATTGTTTTCTATCAGTAATTGGGGCTGTTGTGCATGAATTTAATAAAAAACCACCACAACCACAACCAATATACTTTATAAAATTACGTCTGTTCATTTAGAGTTAGATTTTAAAATCATTATATTATAATATCAATAGCATCATTGAAGAAGAAAATGAAAAAAAAAATTTCGATATTTAATAGACTTAGAAATTACTTTATTGCAGGTATAGTAGCAATTATACCAATTGGTATAACATTGTATTTAACAATGTTTATTATTGAAGTTTCCTCTAAATTAATACCAAAAGAAATTAACCCTAATAATTATTTACCATTTTCAATACCAGGTTTAGAGATAATTTTATCAATAATAATTATTACATTTATTGGTGGTTTATCTGTTTCATTTATTGGAAAAAAAATTTTACAGCTTATTAATGATTTATTTAAAAAAATACCGTTTCTCAGAACAATATACTCAGCAATAAATCAGATGACAGAAAGTTTTACAAATAAAGATAAAGGAAAAAAAAGTGTGGTTTTAGTTGAATATCCACGAAAGGGAAGTTGGGCAGTTGGATTTGCAACAAAAGATAATCAAGGCGAAATTTCTAAAAAAACTAATTCTGAACTTGTAAATGTATTTGTACCAACAACGCCAAATCCTACAAGCGGTTTTCTTTTAATGTTTCCCAAAAAGGAAATTATATATTTAGATATGACATTTGAGGAAGCTTCTAAATTTATAGTTTCAGCCGGCACATCTAATACAAAGTAATTTAAGTAATATCATTTAATACATCTGCTCTATCATAAAGCTTTAACAATGAATTATATTTATTTAAATTTTTATTTTCTAACTCAATTTTTTTCACCTCTTTCTCAGCTAAAAAAAATAAATCTTCGTTTTGAATTGGATCAGCCAATCTAAAATTTTTAATACCACTTTGTTTAAAACCTAATAAATCTCCATATCCTCTTAATTTCATGTCTTCCTCTGAAATTTTAAAACCATCATTTGTTGACTTTAAAATTTTTATTCTTTTTTTGGCGTTTTCACTTAAGTTTGTTCTAAACATTAGTATACAAAACGCTTCATTAACACCACGTCCTACACGACCTCTTAATTGATGTAGTTGAGATAATCCAAATTTATTTGCATTTTCAATTATTATTAGATTTGCATTTGGAAAATCAATGCCTACTTCAATTACTGTGGTTGAAACAATTATATCTATTTCTCGATTTAAAAATTTTAACAAAATTTTATCCTTTTGATCTTTTTCAAGTCCACCATGAAGAAGTCCAACTCTATTTTTAAAAATTTTTTTTAAAGATTCATATCTTTTTATTGAAGACTGCTGATCTACTTTTTTGGATTCCTCTATTAATGGACAAACCCAAAAAATTTGATTTTTATTTTTTATATTTTTTTGGACAAATTTAATAATTTCATCAATATTTCTATCGTTTTTACTATATGTTTTGATCTCTTTTCTATCTTTTGGTTTAGATTTTATAATTGAAGTATCCATATCACCATAAATAGTCATAATCATTGTTCTTGGAATTGGAGTTGCAGACATAACGAGGACATCACAATTTCGTCCGGCTTTATCAGACAATTTCTTTCTTTGTTTTACACCAAATTTATGTTGCTCATCAATTATAATTAATCCAAGTTTTTTATATTGAACTTTATCTTGGAAAATAGCATGTGTTCCAATAAGTAAATCAATTTTACCTTCAGATAAACTTTTTAAAATTTTTTTACGCTCTTTAGACTCGGTTTTACCAGTAAGAATTTTAATATTTATATTTGCATTAAATATTTTTACTGCTAACAAATAGTGTTGCCTAGCTAGTATTTCAGTAGGAGCCATAAAGGCAACTTGAAATTTACTATAGATTACATTTAATGATGAAATTAATGAAACTATAGTTTTTCCACTACCTACATCACCTTGCAGAAGTCTAAACATTTTTCTTTCAGATTTTAAATCATAATTTATTTGATTAATTGCATTTAGTTGGCCATTTGTTAGTTTGAAATTAATTTTTTTAAGAACTGAATTTATAGGCATATTATCAAATACTTTTTTTGTTTTTTTTATTCTTTTAATTTTTGATCTTATTCTAGAGCTTATTAAAAAATGTGATAGAATTTCATCAAAAATTAATCTATTTAAAAAATCACCTTTTTTTTTATAATTTTTTGAATCATGAAGTTGTAATATAGAATCTTTCCACGTAATATTATTAAATCTTTTCAATATATCTTTGCTCAACCATTCATCTAGATCTGGTAAATTTTTCAAAACACTGTTAATTAATTTTTGATATTTCTTTTCATTTAAGCCTTCTGTTAAACTGTATTTAGGTTGAATTTTTCTTATAGAATTTTCGTCTGTTGATATATGCGTTGGATTAACAATTTGATATTTTTTATTAAAAAAATTTATTTTACCACTTATAATAATCTCGCGATTCAACGGAAGAATTTTCCTAATATAACCTTCATAACTGTTAAAAAAAACACAGTCTATTGTTCCGGTATCATCTTCGCATATTACTTTATTAGGTAAATTTCTTATTCTAGGAAAATTATATTTTTTAACTAAAACCTTCAAAGTATGTACTTTTCCAATTTCTAGTTCATTAACTTTGAAGATATTACTTCTATCAATAAAATCCCTGGGTAAATTCCAAAGAAGGTCAAATATAGTATTAATATTCTTTTTTTTTAATAAACTAGCTGTTTTTGTTCCTATGCCACTTATGTTATTTATATTTGAGAGCAAGTATTCTATACCATTCATAGTTTATTTATATAACCATGTCTCAAAATAAAGAAGATATTAAAAATAAGATTATATATAGAAGCTCATACAGAGGAACTAAAGAAATGGATATATTAATGACTAACTTTGTAAAATCTATAATTAATGAATTAGACTATAATCAACTAATTCAACTAGATAAATTTATTAATTTAGATGATGAAATTTTAAAATCTTTAAAAAATAAAGAACTAAAACATAAAATCGATGAAGACTTAATAAATATATTGCAGAAATTCGAAAAATTTTGATACTGGCGGAGAGACTGGGATTCGAACCCAGGAAAGAGTTGCCCCTTTGCCGGTTTTCAAGACCGGTGCTTTCAACCGCTCAGCCATCTCTCCTAAAAAGTCTTTTACGATTATTAGTATATATTTCAAGAATAAAATAGTTTAATTCATTAAATATTGTGCCAAAAAATAATAATTTTAATAAAGGTATTTTTCTAACAGCTACAGGTTCAATTTGGTGGGGTCTTATTGGTGTTATTTATTTTAAATATATAGCTTTTGCTGGCCATATAGAGGTTGTAATTCATCGAAGTTTATGGACAACTGTAATGCTTGTTATTACATCTATTTTATTTTCGAAAATTAATAATATAAAAAAAGTTTTAAGAAATAAAAAAAATTTAATAATACTTTTTTTTTCTGGAATTTTAATTTTTACAAATTGGGCCGTTTGGATTTATGCAGTCTCAACAGATCGTGTAATAGATGCAAGTTTTGGATATTTTATTATGCCAATCATAAGTATTTTTCTTGGATATTTTTTTTTTCAAGAAATTTTAACTTTTAAGAGTAAAATTTCTATATCAATTGTAATTTTTTCAATTTTATATTTATTATTCTCAAATTTTAATTCGATACCATGGGTTGGTCTAATTGTTGCTTTAAGTTGGAGCTTTTATAATCTTCTAAGAAAAAAAATAAACGTTGAGACCGATATTGGACTTCTAATAGAAAGTTTATATATTTTACCAATTATACTAATTTCCTTTTATTTTCTAGTTCAGAATAATGTTAACGATTTTAATTTAGAAAATCCAAAACTTATGTTTATTTTTATGCTTGCTGGGCCTATGACTGTAATACCATTGTATTTATACGTTAGAGGTGTTGAACTTTGTGGGTTAGGTCCTACAGGTATGATTTTTTATATTACACCTACTTTACAATTTATTCTTGGATATTTTCTATATAATGAGCCATTAAATAATGAAAAGTTAATTAGTTTTATTTTAATTTGGATTGCTGTATTTATCTATTTAAAGGATCTTTATGAGAACAAATAAAATAATTTTGTATGTATTTATTTATTTAATTTTGAGTATTAAAGCATCTTACGCTTCATCTTTTAATCAATGGAAGTCAGATTTCAAAATATTAGCATTATCCAAAGGAATTTCTGAAGACACTATAGATAAAGTTATGAATGACGCAAAATTTCTTCCAAAGGTAATAGAATATGATCGTTACCAACCTGAATTTTATGAAGATACAAAAACATACATTACGAAAAGAACATCGAAAAAAAAAGTAAAATCTGGTTTAAATTATTATAAAAAAAATACAAAAATAATTAACGTTATAGATAAAAATTTTGAAATAGAAAAAGAACTTTTGTTAGCTTTAATGGGTATAGAAACAAATTTTGGAAACTACCTGGGTAAAATGGATATAATTTCATCTTTATCCACTTTAAGTTTTGACAAAAGAAGAAGTGAATTTTTTACAAAAGAATTATTGACTGTTTTAAAATTAATTGACAAAGGTATTGTAGATAAAGAAATTTTATATGGATCTTGGGCAGGCGCTTTTGGAAATTTTCAATTTATGCCTTCGACAATTGAAAAATATGCTATTGATTACAACCAAAATAACCTAATCGAACTTAAAGAAAATTCAGATTCATTCGCATCAGCTGCTAATTATTTGAATAAAATGGGATGGAAAAAAAATGCACCATGTTTTAAAAAAATATCACTTAAATCAAATGTACCACAGAAAATCTTGAACACATCTGCAAAAAAAATAAAATTTAAAAAAAAATTAAAATATTATAAAAAATATATAAACGAAAAACTTACTTATGACGAAAATGTTAAAGTGGCTATTATCACACCTGATGCTGAAATTGTTGATAATGCTAAAATTAATGAACCCGCATACATTGTATTTCAAAATTACGAATTAATACTTAAATGGAATAGATCTTTAAGATTTGGTCTTGCTGTATGTACTTTAAAGAATAAATTTAAAAATGAACTATAAAATAATTATTATCATATTATTTTTATTAAGCTCTTGTACTAATAATATTGCAATTCAAAATCATGAAAATCAAATAATTAAACCTAAATTTGTGAATTCGGGTTTTACATTAATTTACGATGAAAAATTATTTACAAATAAAATAATAAATAAAAAAATGAATGATAGGGATTTAATTATATTCCAAAAAAATTTAAAAAAGGGGGCATCTGTTAAATTGATTAATCCAATTAATAATAAAAGTCTATTAGCCTATGTTGGAAAAAAAACAATTTATCCAAGTTTCAATAATTCTGTAGTTTCAAAAAGAATAGCCTTCGAGTTAGAGCTTAATAATGATGAGCCATATATAATAATTGAGGAGATAGTTGATAACAGTGCATTCTTCGTAAAAAAATCAAAAACTTATGAAGAGGAAAAAGAAGTAGCTAATAAGGCCCCAGTAGAAAAAATACTTGTTAATGATCTTAATAAGACATTAGAAAAAATTAATATTAAAAAAGTAAAGAAATTTAATTATTCAATAAAAATAGCTGATTTTTACTTTGAAGATTCAGCTAAAACTATGAAAAAAAAAATTTTAAATGAGTCAACAATTAAAAACGTTGATATAATAGAAAAAACAAAAAATAAATATAGAGTGATTATAGGCCCTTATATGGATTTGAAGTCTCTTCAAAAAGATTATAATAAACTTGAAAAATTAGATTTTGAAAATATACAAATTATCAAAAATGTTTAAAAAACTAGCTTATTTTATTATACTTCTGTTTGTACCATTTAAAATCTATGCTTTTGATATAAAGGCTCCGTCCGTAATATTGCAAGATTTCCTGTCTGGCGAAATTCTGTATGAGAAAGATGCTGATAGAGAAATATACCCGGCGTCAATGACGAAAATAATGACCACTATAATTGCCTTTGAAATGTTACAACGGGGTGAAATAAATTTAGATGATAAATTTTTAGTTTCAGAGAAGGCATGGAAATTATCAACCGCAGGGTATTCTTCCATGTTCATAATGGTAGGTGACGAAGTCTCAGTTGAAAATTTATTAAGGGGAATTATTGTTGCTTCAGGTAATGATGCTTGCATAACTTTGGCTGAAGGCATAGCTGGTTCTGAAGAAGAATTTGCAATAATTATGACTGCTAAAGCAAAAGAAATTGGAATGGAAAATACTAACTTTTCTAATTCATCTGGTATAAATGATCCAGATAATTTTTCGACATTAAAAGATATATTAATAATGTCGAATTATCTTATTAAGAATTTCCCAGATTATTATAGGTATTTTAGTGAATTAGAATTTACATGGGATAGAACGGGTGGAGATCCCATAAGTCAAGGAAATCGAAATCCTTTGCTTTATAAAAACATTGGAGCTGACGGGATTAAAACTGGATACCTTGCTGTAGAAAAATATTCATTGGCATCATCTGTTGAAAGAAATGGTAGAAGACTTGTAGCAGTAGCCAGTGGCTTCAAAACAAAAAAAGATAGATCTAAAGAGTCAATGAAATTGCATATGTGGGGGTTTACAAATTTTGATACAATTAAAATATCTCAAAATAAAGAGAGTATTGCTGAATTTGACGTCTGGTTAGGTAAAAAAAATAAAGTAGCTGGTTACGTTAAAGAAAATGTTTATAAAACAATTAAAAAGGGCAGAAAAAAAGACCTTAAGGTAAATATTGAATATCAAGGTCCAATCAAAGCTCCAATTGTCAAAGATCAAGAATTAGGGATGTTAAAAATCTATTTTAAAGATGATTTAATTAGCCAACATAAAATTTATGCGAGCAGCAATGTAAAGAAGGTTAATTTATTTTCCAGATTAGCAAAATCATTGAATTATTTGATATGGGGCGATGTATAATAAACCCATTATAGTATTTGAGGGTATAGAAGGTTCAGGTAAAACAACACATCTTAAGAACATTACAAGCTATCTAAAACAAAGAAAAGTTAAATATGTTTCATTAAGAGAACCTGGTGGCAGTAAAAATTCTGAATTAATTAGGAAAATTATTTTAAATAAAAAATCAGACCTTCATATATTTAGTGATTTATTACTGTATTTAGCAGCGAGAAATGAAAATATTAACAAAATAATAAAAAAAAATTATAAAAAAAAAATAATACTAATCGATAGATTTGTTGACTCAACCATTGCATACCAGCACTATGGTATGGGTATTAATTTAAATCTTATAAATTCAATTAATAAATATTTAATTAAAGATATAAATATTGATTTTACTTTTTTAAATACTGTAGATCTTAAAAGATTGAAAATGAGACTTAAAAAAAGAAGAAATTTGAATAAGTATGATAAATTCAAAGTTTCTTTTTATAAAAAAGTGCAAAAAGGTTTTATAAAATTATCAAAAAAGAAAAAAAACTATACAATTATCGACTCTAACAAAGATATAAATCTAAATAAAAAAATAATTTTAAATAAAATAAATAAATTAATTTTTAAACGATGAATGTAGACTTTAATAAAAAAATTTATGGATACAATGATTTGTTAAATTTTTTTATAAAATTAGATAAAGAAGAAAGAATACCTAATAAATTTATATTATCTGGAAATAAAGGTATCGGTAAATCTACTTTTGCATATCATTTAATAAATTACATACTTTCAAAAAATGAAAAAGATAAATACGATACAATAAATTATAAAATAAATGATGAGAACAGATCATATAAATTAATTAAGGATCTCACACACCCAAATTTTTTTTTAATTGATGCTGATGAAGGAAAAGAACAAATTAGTATTGATAAAATTAGAAAATCTTTTGACTTCATAAATAAATCATCAATGAATAATGACTTTAGAATTGTACTCATAGATAACGCAGAATATTTAAACCAAAGTTCAGGAAATGCCTTACTTAAAATAATTGAAGAACCAAATGAAAAATTAATATTTATATTAGTACATGATATTTCTTATAAGTTGTTAGATACAATAAAATCCAGATGTATTATTTTCAAAAAGGTGTTTTCATGTGAAGAAAAAATTTCAATCTTTGAAAAAGTCGTGAATCAAAATTTTAGCGATATTTTCGAAAATAATTTTCTATCTAAATTTATGAGTGTTGGTGAATTAATATATTTAAAGCAATTTTCTGAGGAATATAAACTTAAAGAAAAAATTGATAATAAAAATATATTAAATATATATCTGATGAATAAATATAACAAAAATAACAAAAGAATACAAAAAATAATGTTAAAGCTAATGCAAATATATTTATATCAAATAAATATGAACTCTTTTAATGAAAAAAACTATATATGGTATAATTCATTTTTTAAAAAAATTACTGAAGCTAATATATACAACTTAGATATTGGAAATCTTTATTTTGAATTTCAAAAAAAAATGAATGAGTAAAAATTTTTATATAACAACACCAATTTACTATCCTTCTGCAAAACCACATATGGGTCACGCTTATTCAAGTATAGTATCTGATTTTTTTGCAAGATTAAAAAAAATACAGGGATATGAAGTCTTTTTCTTAACTGGTACAGATGAACATGGTCAAAAAATCCAACGTGCAGCAGAAATAGAGAAAAAAGATCCTCTAAAATTTTGTGACGAAATAAGCAAAACCTTTGAAAATCTTTGCAAAAGTTTGAATCTCTCAAATAATGACTTTATCAGAACCACAGAAGAGCGACATAAAAAATCTGTTGAACATTTATGGAAAGTTCTTGAGGATAAAAATGAAATTTATTTATCAAAATATTCTGGCTGGTATTCAGTATCTGACGAAGCTTTCTATAGTAATGAGGAAATTGAAGTAATTGATGGTATAAAAAAATCTAAATCATCTGGATCCAAAGTTGAATGGGTAGAGGAAGAATCTTATTTTTTTAAATTATCAAAGTGGCAAAAGCCATTACTAAAATTTTACGAACAAAATCCAAAATTTATTTTGCCAAAGTCTAGAAAAAATGAAGTAATTAGTTTTGTAAAAGGTGGACTTAAAGATTTATCGATAAGTCGAAAGTCTTTTACTTGGGGCATAAAAGTTCCATCTAATACAGACCATGTTATTTATGTTTGGTTAGATGCATTAACCAATTATTTGAGTGCACTCAATTATCCTGATATAAATGACAAATTCTACAAAAAGTTTTGGCCTGCAGATGTACATATTATTGGAAAAGATATTCTAAGATTTCATGCTATATATTGGCCAGCATTTCTTCTGGCTGCAGATATTAATCCTCCTAAAAGAGTTTATGGTCACGGATGGATACTATCTGGTGATGAAAAAATGTCTAAATCAAAAGGCAATATTCTTGATCCACTTGAGATAATTAATCAATATGGACTGGATCCATTAAGATACTATTTACTTAAAGAAGTATCATTTGGGAATGATGGAAACATTTCTAATGAAAAACTAGAAAGTTGCATTAATAGTGATCTAGCAAATAACTATGGAAATTTATGTCAAAGAGTAATTTCATTTTGTGAAAAAAACATAGGGTTAAAAATACCTAAAATAAATGATTTTGATATGGAAGATTTACAAATTTTAGATAATTACAAAAATAACTATGAGGATTTAAAAATTCATATTGATAATCAAAATATCAATTTTTATTTAAATTTTATTATTGATCAACTTTTTAAAGCAAATAAGTACTTTAACGATCAAGAACCATGGAAAAAAAAAGATGACAAGAAAAGATTAAATACAATAGTTTACGTTTCATTAGAAATTATTAGGAAAATTTCAATCTTGCTTTATCCAATAATACCTCAGACTGCATTAAAGGTACTCAATATATTTAATATTAAAGAGAGCGATATAGAATTTGCGACAATTTTAAATGATAAATATTTATTAACAGAAGATAGAATCAATAAAATAGAAATTTTATTTAAAAAAATATCAAAATGATAGACTCACATTGTCATTTAGATCGTGAACCTCTTTTATCTAATTTGAGTCAGGTTTTGATTAGAGCAAAAGAGGCAGGGGTTAAAAAATTATTAACTATTTGTACTACGACAAGTGAATACACTAATATTCTTGATATAATATCAAAAGATCAAATGATTTATGGCACTTTTGGAATACATCCTCATGAAACGAAAAATTATTTTATTAAAAAAGATGAAATTATCAAAAAAGTAAAGATGAGCAGTAAGATTATTGGGGTAGGCGAGACTGGATTGGATTTTTATTATAATAACAGCGATAAAGATTCTCAATTACAAAGTTTTCAAAATCACATCGAAGCAGCAATAAGTCTGAATATCCCTCTTATCATTCATTCTCGAAACGCAGAGAATGAAACTTATGATATTCTAAAAAAAAATTATCATAAAAATTTAAAAATACTTATGCATTGTTTTACAGGTTCAAAAGATTTAGCATTAAATTTATTACCATTGAATGCTTACTTTTCTGCGAGTGGTATCATTACTTTTAAAAATTCAACATTATTACAAGATACTTTTAAGGAAATTCCTGAAGATAAATTACTAATAGAGACCGATAGTCCTTTTTTATCTCCAGAACCAAATAGGGGAAAAAAAAATGAACCCGCTTATATTAAATTTACTGCACAAAAACTTGCAAGTTTAAGAAATATGGAAATGGAAAAATTAATAAAAATCACAACTAAAAATTTTAATACGTTATTTTTTTAATACTCAATGAAATTTACAATTTTAGGATGTGGAAGTTCAATGGGTGTACCAAGACCTGATGGTAATTTTGGGAATTGCAATCCTAATAATAAAAAGAATATTAGAACAAGATGTTCTGCAATAATTCAAGGCAAATCTTTAAATATACTTATTGATACCTCTCCAGATATGAGACAACAGTTAATTGACAATAATATAAATAATGTTGATAAAGTTCTTTTTTCACATATGCATGCTGATCAAACACATGGAATAAATGATCTTAGGGTTTTTTATCTAAAAAAAAGAAAGCCCATTGATATATATGCAGATTCAGCCACACAAAAATATTTGAAAAAATCATTCTCATACTGTTTCGAAAATAATTCGCCTGAATATCCTGCAACTTTAAAAATGAATTCTATTAAAAAAGATTTTTATTTTAATGATGGAAAAAATAAAATTCATATTAAATCTTTAATGGTCAAACATGGAAATGTGGATTGTACTTGTTATATTATAAATAAAAAACTAGCTTACATAAGTGATGTAAGTGATATACATAAAAAAGACTTTAAATTTTTAACAAATTTAAAGTATTTAATCATTGATTGTTTATGGTATAGAGAACATCCATCACATTTGAATCTAGATAAATCGCTTAGATTGATTAATATTCTTTTACCTAAAAAAGCTATTTTAACTAATCTCCATTCAGATCTTGATTACAATAAACTTAAAAGTAAGTTAAAAAAAAATATAGTTCCAGCTTATGATGGAATGAGTATTAATTTATAGAAGACTCTCAATTTTAGAAGTGATCTTTTTTGACATAGGTTTTGTAAAAGAGTTATAAGTTTCTTCAATCTTTCCTTCTTTGTTGATTAAAATTTTATGAAAGTTCCATTTGGGTATAGCAGACTTGCCATAATTTTTTTTAGCCCATTTAAATATTTCATGTGAATTTTCACCTTTAACTTCAGTTATAGTTGTCATTGGAAAATCTATATTGAAATTTACATCACAAAATTCTTTAACTTCAGTATCTGCCTTTTTTTCCTGATTAAATGAATTTGATGGAACACCTAAAACAATCAGACCATCTGACCTATACTTTTCCCAGAGTAACTGTAAATCGTCATATTGTTTTGTGAAACCACAATAGCTTGCAGTATTTACCACTAATACTATTTTATTTTGATAATCCTTTAGGTTAATTATTTCACCTGTAATACTGCTTATTTTAAAATCAAAAAATATTTTTTCGTAATTAGCTGAAACCTTATTATTTGTGAAAAAAATCATAATTAGGATTATTAATAATGTTATTTTTTTCATAACATTATCGCTTATCTGGTGTAAGTAGTATTAAAAAGTATCCTGCTAGTGTTGAGAGTAAAGATCCTGTTAAAACCCCAATCTTAACACCATCCATGTATTGAGTATTATCAATGAAAGCTAAGTTTCCAACAAATAAACTCATTGTAAAACCAATTCCAGTCAATATTCCTACTCCATAAAAATTATACCAGCTTGAGTTTCCAGGCATCTGAGCAATTTTTAATTTTATTGATACATAAGAAAAAACGAATACACCTAACTGCTTACCCACAAATAAACCCAATACAATACCCAATGGTACTTTGTTGAGTAATGATGAAAACGATAAACCTTCTAATGAAACACCAGCATTTGCAAAAGCAAATAATGGCATTATACCAAATGCAACATAAGGACTGATAGCATGTTCAATTTTTACTAGTAATGAAAAATCTTTCTCTTTTTTTCTGTGTGGAATAGTCATAGCTAATAAAACACCTGCAATAGTAGCGTGTATTCCAGAATTATGAGTGAAATCCCATAGTAAAAGTCCTATTAGCAAATAGGGAAAGAAAACTTTAATATTAAATTTATTTATTATTAATAGAATAATAAATGCAATCAGCATTAAAGATAAATAAATTATATTTAACTCTCCTGAATAAAATAAAGCTATAATTAATATTGCTCCCAAATCGTCAATAATTGCTAATGCTGTTAGAAAAACTTTTAATGATAAAGGGACTCTTTTACCTAAAAGAGATAATACACCCAATGAAAAAGCAATATCTGTCGCCGATGGTATAGCCCATCCATTTAATGTTTCAGGATCACCAAAATTTATAAAAACATAAAATAATGCTGGAACAACCATTCCTCCAACAGCGGCAATGATAGGTAATAATGCCTGCTTTATATTAGAAAGTTCCCCTTGCAAAAATTCTCTTTTTATCTCAAGTGTAACGAAAAAAAAGAAGATCGCCATTAAAGCGTCGTTAATCCAATGTAACACAGATAACTTAAGACCAAAATTGTTTATTCCAATAAATAGATACTTGTTTAATGTCTCAAAATAAATTTCTGATAAATTGGAATTACTTATTATTAACGCTAAAATTGCGCTAATTAATAATACAAGACCACTAGCTGCTTCTAATTTAAAAAACCATTTAAAGGGTTTTGAAATATAATTTATCATTTTATCTAATTAAATCTTTAGAAAATAAATAAAAATCTGTTATGCTTTCATAAAAATTACCTAATAAGAAATTAAAACCAGGTATTAAATTATTAATTTGAACTTTAAAAGTATCAAGCAAAATTATAAATGCGATAAAAGTTATTAAAAATAATAAAAATAAATTTAAAATTGAGATTTTATTATTTTTTTGCATTACATCACCTAGATTTTTAACATCAATTTTTTCAGCTTCTTTAATAATGCTGTCTATAACTGGTGGCACTTGTTCATCTGGATTAATTTTTTTAATTTTAAATTCTTTTTTATTATTTTCATTTTCTAGTTTTTTATCATTTAATTTATAATGCCATTTTTTCTCGCAAAAACCACATTTTAGCATTCTTCCTTTTGCAGGAATTAAGGATGCGTCTACATTGAATTTTTTATCACCACATGGACATGTAATTATCATGTGATCTTTTATACCAGATTCTTATTAAAATTCTTTTATTTTTGATCGCTTTATCCTTTGAAATTAACATTATCTACTGTATTAGTATGCCAATCGGGGCGTAGCGCAGTCTGGTAGCGCATCTGGTTTGGGACCAGAGGGTCGCAGGTTCAAATCCTGCCGCCCCGACCATTATTATGAAAAAAGCAAAAATATATAAACCTGCTAAAACATCTATGCAATCAGGTAGAGCAAAAACTAAAAAATGGCTTTTAAGGTTTGACGATATAAAAAGTGGCATAAATCCTTTAATGGGTTGGGAAAGCTCAACTAATACTATGTCTGAAATAAATCTTGAATTTTCTTCTCAAGAGGATGCTGTTAAATACGCAAAAAAAAATAATATAAGTTATGAACTAATAGAACCTAAGGAAAGAAAAGTAATTAAAAAATCCTACGCTAATAACTTTACTAAATAATGTTTAAATTTTTTACAGATAAAAGATGGCACCTTTGGAGCATAGGAGGAACTATCCTTATCCTTGTTGCTACATGGTATCAAGTTCAGCTAGACGTTAGAATTAACGAATGGTTTGGAGAATTTTATGACACGTTGCAAAAAGCTTTATCAGAACCCGGTGCTGTATCAGAAAAGGAATTCATTGCATATCTTTTTACATTTGCAAAAATTGCAGCTATTTACATATTAGTTGTAATTTTTAGTGATTATTTTACTAGTCATTGGACTTTTAGGTGGAGGACAGCAATGGCTGACTTCTATCATGATAAATGGAATTTTGCTTCTTCAATTGAAGGTGCATCTCAGAGAGTACAGGAAGATACTCTTAAATTTGCAAGAATAATGGAAGGTTTAGGTGCTGAACTTTTAAGAAGTGTGATGACTTTAATAGCGTTTACACCGATATTATGGGGTTTATCAAAGAGCATCACTGTTCTACCATGGATAGGAGAAGTTAATCATGCACTAGTTTGGGTTGCTATAATTTCTGCTTTAGGTGGAACTTTTATTCTTGCTGCAGTTGGTATAAAATTACCTGGAATTGAATATGATATTCAAAAAGAAGAAGCAGCGTATAGGAAAGAATTAGTTCTTGGCGAAGATTATAAAGAGAGTGCTCAACCAGAAAAAATTGAAAATTTGTATGGAGGTGTAAGAAAAATACATTATAAAATGTATTTTCATTATTTGTATTTTAATGCAGTTAAATGGAGCTATCTACAAGGTATGGTCATTGTTCCATACCTGGCATTGGCACCAACAATTGTAACAGGTGCGATTACGTTAGGATTTGTTCAACAAATAATTAGAGCTTTTGGAAGAGTAGAAACCTCACTTCAATATCTTGTAAGGAGTTGGCCAATAATAGTTGAGTTGATATCTGTATGGAAAAGACTTAATGAATTTGAAAATAAACTTAAAGATAATACTGAAAAAATATCTAAAGAAAAAATTTAGTGCCATTAAATAAAGATTTAACCAAAGAAATAGTTACAGTAACCTCTCGAGCAGCAATAGCTTGCTATAAATTTTTAGGTAAAAATGACAAAAAATCAGCTGATAAGGCAGCGACAGATTCAATGAGAAATGAAATTAATAAACTTAGAATTAATGGTGAAGTTGTAATAGGTGAGGGTGAACTAGATGAAGCTCCAATGTTGTATATTGGTGAAAAATTAGGTTCAGGAGGAGAACTAAATTTAGATATAGCAGTTGACCCACTTGAGGGAACAAATTTTGTTGCAAAAAATTTACCTGGAGCTTTATCAGTAATAGCAATAGCTGAAAAAGGTAATTTGTTTAATGCACCAGAGACTTACATGGATAAACTAGCTGTATCAAACACTGTTCCAAAAGATGCAACTGATTTAGACTTTTCATTAGAAAAGAACATTAAAAATATTGCCGATTCTTTAAATAAAGATCTAAAAGATATAACTGCTTGTTTATTAAATAGGCCAAGACATAAAAAAATTATAGATACTCTTGGAGAGATGAAAGTTAAAATGAAACTAATATCCGATGGTGATGTTTCAGGTGCATTGATGGTTACTAATAAAAAATTTGATGTTGATATTTTTTTAGGTATAGGTGGAGGCCCTGAAGGTGTTTTGGCTGCATCTGCCATAGATACAATGGGATGCAAATTTCAAGGAAGATTCATATTTGAAAATGAAAGAGATAAGGATAGAGCTAAAAGAATGGGTATAAAAGATCTTAATAAGAAATACGAATTAGAGGAAATAATTAAAGGTGACTCTATATTTTGTGCGACAGGTATAACAAACGGCGATCTAGTAAGCGGCATTAAAGTTAAAGATAAAAAATATATTACTGAAACTTTGGTTACACATAAAAGCAGTGATTTAAGTGAAATTGTTGTTCGTGAAGACATTATAAAAACTTGATAAATATTATTTTTTACAATAAAAGATGCAAACTTGGTCCCTTCGTCTATCGGTTAGGACACATGGTTTTCATCCATGAAAGAGGGGTTCGATTCCCCTAGGGACCGCCATAATGACTTATTATATTTACTTAATTATTAGCAAAGTCAAAAATAAGTCAATTTCTTATGTAGGCTATACCAATAATATTAAAAATAGAATCAAATTACACAATGCTGGAAAAGGAGCTAAATTTACTAAAGGAAGAAAATGGATCTTAGTATATAAAAAAAAGTTTGCCTCAAAAAAAAAAGCAATGAGTGAAGAATACAAATTAAAAAAAAACTATAAATTAAGAAATCAAATCAAAATAAATGTTAAAGTTTAAAAAAATAAAAGGTAACTTTGTTCACCCAACAGCTGTTATTAATTGGAAATCTTTAATAATTGGAAAGGGAAATACTATTGGACCATACGTCGTAATAGGCAATCAAGCCCAATGGAAAAATAAAAAAAATTCAGGTAAAATTATTATTGGAAATCGAAATGTTTTTAATGAATATACAAATATACACCTTCCAACAACACTTAAAAAAAAAACCTATATTGGCAATGATAATTATGTGATGAACTCATCAACTATTGATCATGATTGTCATATAGAAGATAATATTATTTTAAGCAGTAATGTTATATTAGGCGGTAATGTTTATGTAATGAAATATGCTAATTTAGGTATAAAATCAATTGTACATCAGAATCAAATAATTGGTTCATATAGCATGATAGGAATGGGTTCTATTGTAACTAAAACTAAAAAAATTTTACCTGGCTACATATATTTTGGTAAACCAATTAAAAAAATAAAAAAAAACACATTGAGTTTAAAAAAAAATAAAATTAATTATAAGAAATTAATGTTAGAAAATAAAAGATTTAAGGAGCTTTTAAAAAAAAAATGAGGGAGATCGCAATTTTATTACCATATAAAGAAAACTTTACTGAAAATAGTGCAGGTGCTGCATCTATCTGGGTTAAAGATTATTTAAACAAAAGTAGTTTAAAAAGTAGGTCTACCGTATATGGCTATCTTAGTAATAAATCCAAACCATTACTTAAAAATTTTAAAAATCTTAAATTGGGTAATTCATTTGTAAAAAAAAATATTTCCTACACTGACAAGTTATACAAAGAATATCTTAAATATAATTTTAAAATAATTGAAATTCATAACAGACCAGAGTCACTTCTTTATTTAATTAAAAAAAAAGTAAAATCAAAACTTATATTTATTTATCATAATAACCCCCAAGATTTAAGATCCTCGTCTTCCATAAATGAAAGAATTTTTATAGCAGAAAATACAGATCAAATTTATTTTGTTAGTAATTGGGTTAAAAATAAATTTTTTGAAGATTTACCTTATAAACATAGGAATAATTGTGATATTTTATATCCTGCTATTAGTCCTATTAAAAGATTTCCAAAAAAAGAAAAATTAATTATTTTTACAGGAAAATTGAATTCATCCAAAGGCTTTGACACATATGGTAAATCTATAATAAAGATTTTAAATAAATTTACTGATTGGAAAGCATTAGCGATTGGTAATGAACCACGAGAAAAATATAATTTTAAACATAATCGTTTTGAAATTCTTGATTGGGTAACCCACTCAAAAATATTAGATTATTATAAAAAATCATCAATTTCAGTTGTTCCTTCTCGATGGCAAGAACCATTTGGAAGGACTGCAATGGAGTCAGCAGCTTTTGGGTGTGCAACTATTACATCCAAAAGAGGTGGTTTACCTGAAACATTCGAAAATAGCTTGTTTATAAAAAAAATTAATCATCACGAACTTTCAAATATTATTGAAAAATTAATTAAAAATCAGTCATTAAGAGAAAAAATACAAAAAAAAAATTGGAAAAATGTGATTCATAAAATTTCAGATCATGTTAAAAAAATTGATAATTTAAAATATTTTTTTTTAAACTCAAAATTTAATTATAATAGAGGAGTTAATTTAAAAGTATTACATATATCCACATTTGATGAAAGAAGCGATCATCGTTTATTCAATATTTCTATAGCTAACAAAATTTCTAAGGGACTTATAAGAAATAACCATGATGTGATAAACTTTAGTTACCGTAATTATTTATCTAAAAATTTTTTAACAAAAAATAATAAAATAATTAATGATAAAGTCACCAATATTGTAGAAAACTACCGTCCAAATTTAATTGTTCTTGGGCATAATAATATTTTAGAAAGTAACACTTTATCAAAAATTAAATCAAAATATAATTCTAAAATTATATTATGGTACGAAGATGCTTTAGGATATCGGGGCGAGGGTCCTAATTGGAGAAAAAACTTAAATTTAATTGAGAAAAACTCTGAATTAATTGATCAATATTATTTAACTACACATCCTGATGAAATAAAAACAAGTATAGATAAAAAAAAACTAAATTACTTACCAATACCTGTTGATCCTAATATTGAAAATTTAAAAATCTATGATTTTAAAAATAGATTTAAAGACTTATTTTTTGCTTTAAGTCATGGTGTAAATTTCGGTAAACTAAAAAGAGGAAAGAGTGATGAAAGGGAAGGTTTTATAAATCAATTAATGGGTAAATTTCCTAATATTAAATATAATGTCTTAGGGATATCAAATGAATTACCAAAATGGAATTATAATTTTTATAATGAATTAATTAAATGTAAAATGTCGCTTAACCTAAGCAGAGGTAAACCATTAAAGTATACATCAAGTAACAGAATAGCAGCTTTGATTGGCAATGGAATATTTACATTTATAGATGATAAAACTAAATTTAGACATTTTTTTAATGAAGACGAGGTTGGTTTTTATAAAAATATAGATGACCTTGGAAAAAAAATAGAGTATTTACTAAAATATCCTAATAAAATAAATCAATATGCTAAACAAGGCAAAGCAAAATACTTTAAATTATTTAATAATAAATTAATTACAAAGCAGATTATTCAAAAAACTTTTTAATTAATCTTTTTTAAAGTTTTTAAAATTTTAGTTGCAAAAGATATATCTGTTATAGGTCTTTTTTTTGTTTTTATACATTTAAAAAAGTATCTCATCTCATCTTGTAAACTGTCATTTTGCTTTATTGGGGGTGAAAAATTTTTTCCAACGTAAATTTTAGCCTTTTTATTAAAAAATTTATTGTCAAAATGTGAAATTTTTGGATATTGCGCATACTTATTAAATATTTTAATTTTATTTATACTTTCCATTTCATCAAATAATAACATCTTGTTAGTAGAGATAATCGTTAATCTTCTTATTTTATCTGGATTTAACCAGCTATTATTTATATCCACATAAAAATTTTTATATTTGAAACTTAGGTTTGAAATATCAGCAATATTTTTCTTTAGAATTGAATAACTAGTATTCTTAATTAATTTAGGCATTCTGTTAAATAAAAATAAAAATATACTTAAATCGTGAGATGAAAGATCATATGATGCACTTACATCATTTCGTACTGGTCCTAAATTTTGTCTTTGAAATTTAACGT
>CACNHI010000003.1 GCA_902620265.1 uncultured Pelagibacteraceae bacterium
GGTTCCAGCAATAAATGTAAATGACTCAGTTACAAAATCAAAATTTGATAACTTATATGGATGTAGAGAAAGTTTAGTAGATGGTATCAAGAGAGCTACAGATGTGATGATGTCAGGAAAAGTTGCGATCGTCGCAGGCTTTGGTGATGTCGGCAAAGGAAGTGCTGCATCTTTAAGACAAAGTGGTGCAAGAGTAATGATAACAGAGACAGATCCAATTTGTGCACTACAAGCTGCCATGGAAGGATACGAAGTTGTTCTTATGGATGAGATGATAGGTCAAGCCGATATTGTTGTTACCGCTACTGGTAATAAAGATATAGTTACCGCTGACCACATGAGAGCTATGAAAGATAGATCAATTTTGTGTAATATTGGCCACTTTGATAATGAAATACAAGTTGAGGCTTTAAAAAATTATAAATGGGATGAGATTAAACCACAAGTTCATGAAATTACTTTTCCGGATAATAAAAGATTAATTCTATTAGCAGAGGGTAGATTGGTAAATCTAGGATGCGCAACTGGCCATCCAAGTTTTGTAATGAGTGCATCTTTTACAAATCAAGTTACAGCACAAATAGAATTATGGAACAATTCAGAAAAATACGAAAAGAAAGTCTATGTTTTACCAAAGCATCTTGATGAAAAAGTTGCTAGATTACACCTAGAAAAAGTTGGAGCGAAACTAACTCCTTTATCTAAAGATCAAGCAGATTACATAAGTGTAAAACCAGAAGGTCCATACAAACCAGATGCGTATCGCTACTAACAGTAGCAAGATTGATATATCTAAAGAAAACAAAACAGCCTCTTTAGCTAAAATTTTTTCAACATTTCTTAATAAAGGGGATATTGTCTTTCTTTACGGAGAGATTGGAGCTGGGAAAACTACATTTATAAGATACCTTATAAACTATCTGCAATTAAGATCGAAGAAATCCTTAAGCGAGGTTACAAGTCCAACCTTCAATATTATGAATGAGTATCAAATTAAAAATTTAATTATAAATCATTTTGATCTCTTCAGAATAGAAAAGACAAAAGATCTTCAAAATACTGGTTTATTTAATGACCACAAAAGCAAACTCACTTTAGTCGAATGGCCCGAAAAAATTATATCCAAGCCTAAAAGCAGATATGAACTTTTTTTTACCTTTAATAAAAATACTAATAAAAGATTTATAAAAATTAAAAAAATAATATTTGATTTAGAAATTAATGAATATCCTGGAGAAAATAAATATGTTCAGATTAAGGGCGATGCTTCATTTAGAACATTTTTTAGAAAATCCAAAGGTAAAAAAAGCTCTATTATTGTTTATTGTAAAAAAGATAAGAAAAAAAATCTTTTGGATTACGATGCTATTAATAACAATTTAATTAAAAATAAAATTATTGCCCCAAAGCTTTATCTCCAAAACTATAAAAATAATTTTATAGAAATAGAGGATCTTGGTAATAAAACAATTTTCGACATTTTTTCAAAAAAAAATAGTCATAAAAATCTAAAAATTTACAAAGACATAATATTATCATTACTCAAAATTCAGAAGATTAAAACAAAAAAGATAAAAAATTTTATGGGTGATTACTATAAAGTCCCAGTATATACAAATGCGAAGATTTTTGATGAGGCAAAACTTTTTTGTGATTGGTATGTAGCTGCTAATAAAAAGAAGAAAGATATTAAAAAAATAAATTTACAGCTGAAAAAAATAATTAAATCTTTAATTAAAAAAATAATGTTAAAAAATGACACTTTTGTACATAGAGATTTTCATATATCTAATATAATTCCATGCAAAAACTCATATGGTATTTTAGATTCGCAAGATGCAGTTATAGGGAATAAAGCTTATGATTTGGCTTCTTTAATAGATGATGTAAGATTTCAAACTAGCAGAAAACTTAAAGCAAAACTTCTAAGTTACTATATTGATATTAATAAAAACAAAATTAATAAAATAGAATTTGAAAATGACTTTTATATTTTATCTGTGCTAAGAAATTTAAAAATTATAGGAATTTTTACGAGACTTTCTCTTAGAGACCAAAAAAACCAATATTTAAAATTAATCCCATATGCTTGGAAATTAATAGAAAACCGTATTAAAAATAAGCCAGTTTTTAAAGATCTTAAATTTTTTTTAAATAAAAACTTTTCAGCTAAACTTAGAAAAAAATATGCAAATTGATACAGCAATCATATTATGTGCAGGTTATGGGAAAAGGTTGCTACCTTTAACCAAAACATTACCTAAACCTTTGTTGAAAATTGGAGAGTCCACACTATTAGAAAAAACAATTAAATTAATTGAACAACTCAAAATAAAAAAAATTAAAATTAATATTTTTTATCTCTCAGATGAGATAAAAAAATTTGTAAATCAACTGAATACAAATATAGATATTGAGTTAATAGAGGACGGAAATGAAATCCTTGATACAGGAGGTGGTATTTTTAATATGATAAAAAATTCTGCTGAGGAAAATTTTTTAGTTTTTAATTCAGATACTTTATGGAATATCCATTATAATAAATATATATTAGAAATGACCAATCTTTATTTTAAGAAAAAAATTAATAATATTTTACTAGTTGTTCATAAAGACTTGAGTTTTGATAAAAGATTACAGGGTGATTTTAGTTTAGTTAACGAGAAACTTACAAAAGATAACAATAAAAAATTTATATATACTGGATGTCAAATAATTAATAAAAATATTTTTTCTAAAACTATAAAAAAAAAATTTTCAATGAATGAAATATGGTCCAGTCAAATGAAGGAGTCCCAACTTTTTGGTTATGAGAGTAATCTTGAATTTTTACACACAACAGATCTAATGATTTATAACAAAATATTAAAAAACCAATAAATCCTGAGCTCTATCTTGATCAAGATATCTGCACTTAATAATCTTTAATTTTTGATCTAATTCAATATGAAGTGGATTGCCCGTCGGTATCTCAAGTTTAGTAATCTGTTTTTCGTCTAATTTGAATAAAAACTTACAAAGTGCTCTTACTGAATTTCCATGTGCTGATATAAGAATATTTTTATCGTTTTTTATTTCGATATTAATTTTTTTAGTAAAATAATTAACCACTCTATCATAAGTATCTTTAAGAGACTCTGTATCTGGAATATTTTCTTTTGGAATATTTTTATAAATATCTATATTAATTGGATGGTAAGGACTATTTTGGTTTAAAGGGTCAGGTCTTATATTCCATGATCGTCTAAACTCATGTATTTTTTTTTCTCCAAGTTTATTTTTCATTTCCTCTTTGTTCAAACCTGTAAGCGATCCATAGTGTCTCTCATTAAGCTCCCAGGCTTTTGTGAACTCAGAATTATTTCTGATTGTATTTTTAATTAACTTTAACGTATTTATTGCTCTTAATTGGTAAGAGGTGAAAAATAAGTCAATTTTAACATTTGTTGATTTTATTACCTCTCCTGCCTTACAAGCTTCTAATTTTCCATGTGGGGTTAAATCCACATCTACCCACCCAGTGAATTTTTTTTGCAAATTCCATTCACTTTGTCCGTGTCTTACTAAAAATAAATGACTCATATAAAAAATTTAAATATAAGAAAACTGTATCATGTTTAAATCATTATTTTATTTAATAAATACACTATTTGCAATTTTCTACTTATTCCCAGGAAGTATATTGGGATTTATATTATATAAAGACTTGAATAGACAGCCTCAACTAACAGATGACTTTAATCTTTTATTATTAAATTTCTCATCTAATCATGTTTATGCTTTTTTGTTTCTTTCATTTTTTGGATTTTTACTTTTTTTTGAAAAAAAAAAGAAAATTGTTCTTACTTATTTTTTTTTAATATCTTTTTTATTTGAGATACTTCACATATTAGTACCAAACAGAAGTTTCCAGATTTCTGATTTATATGGGAATATATTGGGTATATTAATATCATTAATATTATTTTTATGTTTTTCTTATGTTAAAAAAAAAATTTAACATTCTTTTACTTTTATTATTTTTTATCTCAATTAATGCTTATGCTGAAGTAATTGAAGGAAAGGCTTTAGTGATTGATGGTGATACAATTAAAATTAAAAACAACAAAATTAGATTATCTGGTATTGATGCACCCGAGAAAAATCAATCATGTAAAAAGATTTTTTTGAGCATTCAATTTTTATCTTTTCATAAAAAATACCCATGTGGGAAAATCTCAGCAAAAAAACTAAAAAAATTATTAAATAACCAATTAATATTATGTAAAATAGAAAATGTAGATAGATACAAAAGGAAGCTTGCAACTTGTTATAAGAATAAATTAAATATTAATTCTTGGCTTGTTAGAAATGGACATGCCTTAGCTTATGTTAGGTATTCAAAAAAATATGTTATTCAAGAAAAAGAGGCAGCAAGGGATAAATTAGGTTTATGGCAGGGTACATTTGAAAAACCATGGAATTGGAGAAAAAATGAAAAAAGAAAATAATATTTTAATTTTAGTACTCTGTTTATTTCTTTTTTCTTGCTCATCTATTCCTAAAAATACTGCAGACGGTTGTTCCATATTTTCTGAAAGATATCTTTGGTACAAGCATGCGAAAAATACTGAAAAAAAATGGGGAACACCAATATACTTGCAGCTTGCTATTATCAAAATGGAGTCTGATTTTGACTGGCTTGCAAAACCAAAAAGAAATAAAATTTTCAAAGTTATTCCTTATAAAAGACCATCCTCATCCTTTGGATATTCTCAAGCAGTTAAAGGAACATGGAAACAATATAAACAAGAAACAAACAATCCTTTGGCAACAAGGACTAGATTCAAAGATAGTGTAGATTTTATTGGATGGTACACAAATAAAACAGAAAAAATATTAAAAATTTCAAAAAAAGATGCATTTAGACAGTATATTGCTTATCATGAGGGTTGGGGAAACTATAAAAACTATAAAAAAAATTCAAAAGTTATATCTTTAGCCAAGAAGGTACAAACACAGTCTAAAAAATATAAATCACAATTGTTAAGTTGCCAAAATTCTCTCAAAACAAGAAAATATATTATTTTTTAATTAAGTGATTCTTTAATTCGATATCAACAGCATCAATTCGTTTAGTATTCTTTGCTAACATCAGGTACATGGTTGGAGTTACATATAGTGTAAAAAATGTTGATATAATCATGCCTCCTAAAATAGTAGACCCAACAGCAAGTCTAGAGCCTTCACCAGCCCCAGGTCCAATATTTCCAATAACCAAAGGAACCATTGCTATCATTGTACTAAGAGATGTCATTATAATAGGTCTGAATCTCATATCGCACGCTTCCTTTATTGCATTATCAATATTTTTTCCAGATGCTCTAAGTTGATTTGCAAAATCTACAATTAAGATACTATTTTTTGTAGATATACCAATGAGAATAACAAGAGCAATTTGTGAAAAAATATTGATTGAACTATTTAAAAAAAGAATGAAAACCAATCCACCAAATACAGCTAGTGGAACAGTCATTATTATTATAAATGGATGAATAAACGAGTTGAAAGTAGCTGCCATAACTAAATAAGCAGTTATTAATGCTAAAGCAAATATTATAAATAATTCATTTGATGTTTCTTTTAACTCTTCAGATTTTCCCTTCCAAGAAATCTGACTCTGAGGTGAAACATTTTCCATGGTTTTTTCTAAATATTTAATTGCTTCACTTAATGAATATCCTTCATTGATATTAGCGGATATAGTTACCGCTCTTTGTCTGTTATATCTTGAAAGAATTTTGGCTGATCCTTCTTCCTTAAAATCAACTAAATTTGCCAGTGATATAAGTTTTGAGTTATTTTCAGATCTTACAAATATTTTTGCTAAACTTTCTTTACTTCTTCTATCTGACAAATATTTTTGTACTATAATTGGATACTCTTTTCCAAGTTTATTAAATGTTGTAACAGTTTTTCCACCATAAAGAGTTTCTAAAGTCTTACCTATTTGGTCTGTTGATACCCCTAAATCTTTTACCTTATTTTTGTTGATAATTAATTTCACCTCTGGTTTATTTTTAGAATAATCTGACTCAATTCTTGACAAATTTTTATTTTTTCTTAATTCTGATATTAAGTTATTCTGAATTTGCTCAAGCTCCTCATAAGATGATCCTAAAATTACCATTTGAACTGGTTTGTTATAATTTGAAACTCTTATTGATTGTGGTGAAATAGGGAAAGCAATTGCTTGTGGATTAGTTACTATTTTTCCTATGGCTTCTCTCATAACTGATTGTGTATTTTTGCTTCTATCGTCCCAGTGATTAAGTAAAGCTATTATTATAAAAGTATTAAACGAATTACTTGATCTGCCAAAACCTGGAACTCGCATTATAAATCTTCTATACGGGCTATTTTCTTCCTGCAACAAAGGAATTAATTTAGATTCTATTTCTTGCGCCCTTTCTTGTGTGTACTCAAATGAGCTTCCTTCATCAGTCATTCCAATTACTAAATATGCACCTCTATCTTCAAGAGGAAGCAATTCTTTTTTTGAAAAATTAAATAATAATATAGAAGAAATAATTACTAAAATCATAAATGAAATTATTAAACCTTGTTTATCGAGAAAATAATTAAGACTTTCTTTATAAAATTTTAGAAACGATTTAAAAAAATTATTAAACTTACTTATAATTTTATTTTGTTTAGTCTTTAGTGTTAAAAATCTACTTCCAAGCATTGGAGATAAGGTTAGTGCAACAAATGATGAAATAACTACGGAAAAAGATAACGCAATTGCAGTTTCTCTAAATAAGGTTCCAGAAATTCCCTTTATGAAAATCAGTGGTAAAAAGACAGCAACCAATATCAAGGTAGTAGCAATAATTGCAAAAGTAATTTGCTTTGATCCTTTATAAGCTGCTACAAGCGGTTTTTCTCCATTTTCAATTCTTCGATAAATTGCATCTGTCATTATGACTGAGTCATCTGTAATTATTCCAATTGCTAAGATAAAGGACAATAGAACAAAAATATTTATTGATAGATCAAAAATATAAATTCCCAAAAAAGATGCAATTAAACTTACTGGAAGTGCAACTGCCGGAACTATCACTGCTTTTAAATTTCCAAGAAACAAATAAATAATAATTACTACTAATATAAAAGCTATTAAAAGAGTTTTGTATACTTCATTAATTGCTGCTCCGACATAGTTTGCTCTATTAAATGCAACTTCTATATTTAATCCATCTGGCAAAGACTTTCTAACTTCTTTTAGTTTTTTTTTGATATCTTTTGACAGTTCGACAGTTGATGCCCCACTTCTAGCGTAAATACCTATACCTACTGTTCTTAAGTTAAGATTATCTTTTCTTTGTGCCTTAAATAATGTTTTTTCTGAAACAGGGCCAAATTCAACCTCAGCAACATCAGATAATTTTACAATGTTGTCTTTGTTCTTTTTTAAGGGCAAGCTTTTTAGTTGGTCAATAGTTGTATATGATTTGTCTAGATTTAGAGTAAGATCAACATTGGTTGCTTCTAAAGTTCCAGCTGGAAGACTAACGTTTTCGCTTCTGAGTGCATTTTCTAATTCTTGTATGGTTAAATCATTAGCAGCTAATTTTATTGGATCTATCCAAATCCTTACACTTAATTCCCTCAGACCACCTACTAAAATTCTTCCAACATTTTTAATACTTGAAAATCTATCAACTAAATATCTCTCTGCATAATCTCCCAATTCTAAATCACTCCATGTGGGAGAAGATAGCGCTATCCACATAGTTGTTGTAAAACCTGCAGCCTGTTTTAAGATTTGTGGAGCCTCTGCCTCAGTGGGTAAATTATCTGCAACCCTGGCCACTCTTTCTCTTATATCATTTGCAGCATTGTCTAAATCCATTTCTGTATCAAACTCAATACTAATTGTACTTCTTCCATTTTCAGAAACAGAGTCAATATTTTTAATACCTTCTGCTCCACCGATTACATCCTCTAAAACCTGAGTAACTTCCTGATCAATTATTGGTGCTGATGCGGATTTGTAATCCACTTTTACCTGAACAACGGGTGGCTGAAGACCTGACGGTAATTCTCTTACAGGCAATTTCCAAAATACAAATATGCCAAATAAAACTAATATAAGAGACATAACCCAAGAGACTACCGGTCTTCGTATACTTAAATCAGTTATAAACATTTATTTTTTAATTGGTTTAATTTTCCCTTTTGGATTTACTTTTTTTAGACCTTCTGCAACAATTAGATCTCCTTCATTTAATCCTGAAATTACCTCTATAAATCCCTCATCCCTATTTCCAATTTGAATTTGAATTTTTTCTAAACTATTATCATCAAGCACTCTATATACAAAAGAGCTTTCTCCCTCTAGCATCACACTTGTGTCAGGAACTGATAGGGAATTTCTTTCATTAAATTTCACGCTTACTTCAAGTAGTGACCCTGGTATTAACTCATAATCTTTGTTATTTATTCTAATCCTCGTTAGCAAACTTCTTGTATCTGCACTGATTCTGCTTGAATAACCTTCCACTTTTCCTGAGAAAAGTTTATTTTTTAATCCCGAAAATTTTACATCTACAGGCAAATTTTTTTTAATAACTGGCGCAAATGACTCAGGTATTTTTAAATCGGCGAATATTACTGAACTATCATCTAAGGTTATAATAAGAGAATTATCAGATCCTAGGACATCCTCAGTTATACCTCTATAACCTAGTACACCACTAAATGGTGCAATAATGTCTTTATCCTTTAATTTCACTATTAAAGATCCTTTCTCAACATAATTATCTAATTTTAGTTCTGAAATAAGGTCACTTTTTTGAATCCGATACGATTTTGTTTTTTTTGAGATCGCAGTTCCAAAACTATCGATTCTCTCTGAGAAGACTTTTTCAGAAACTAATTTGACTATAATTCCAGGAGGTGGTCTTTTGCTGAATTTTTTTTTAAAATGGTTTCCAACCATTGTTCTTCCAACTACAACAATCGCAATTATTATAAAAAAAACTACAACACCAATTAAAACTTTTTTTGAATTTTTCATAAATTATATTCTGCCATACTCTGACCATGAACCATCATAAATGACAGGATTATACTTATTATCAATTAAGGAATATGCAAGTGCTAAAACTGAGGCTGTAACACCAGAGCCGCATGAAAACACAATTTTCGATGAAAAATCATGTTTTAAAACTGATTTAAAAATTTCTAACAATTCTTCTTTAGATTTAAATGTTTTATCCTTTTCTATTAATTGCTTGAATGGCAAGCATAAAGAATTTGGTATAGATCCACTTCTTAAACCTTTTCTTGGCTCTTTTTCTTTCCCTTCAAATCTTTCTTTACTTCTTGCATCAAGAATTTTAAATTCTTGATTAATAATATTTTGTTCAATTTGTATCTTTGATTTTACTAAATCTTTTTTTTCTTTTGAAATGTAATGTGATTTCGGAAAAACTATTACTTCTTTTGTAATCTGTCTTTTTTCTGATTGCCACTTTTCAAGGCCACCATTCATAACACTTACAAGCTTAGGGTCATGTCCAAAATAGATAAAAGTGTACCATAATCTACAAGAGCTGATTAAATCAGAATTATCATAAACAATAATTCTATCTTCATTTTTTATACCTAAACCTGAAACAATTTCATTCCACTTTTTACAAGACGGTAACATATGTGGTAATTCTGAATTCTGATCAGAATTTTTATCTAAATCAAAAAACAATGCATTTGGTAAATGCTGTTTTAAATATTCTTTATATGGATTTCTTAAAGCATTAGGAAGATGCCAAGAACCATCAATTAATTTTATATTACTCAAATTATTTTCAACCCAAGCAGTTTCTACTAAAGACATTTTATCTTTTTTCCAGATATTTTTGATGATATTCCTCAGCTATACAATAATTTTTTATTTGTGAAATTTTAGTAACCACTTTCCCGGAATATCTTTTGTTATATTTTTCTGTTATTTTTTTTGCAATATTTTTTTGTTCGTCATTAAGATAAAAAATTTCACTTCTATACTGTGTACCAAAGTCTGGTCCTTGAGAATTTAAAGTTGTAGGATCATGTATTTCAAAAAAGTAATCTAAAATTTTTTCATATGAAATTATGTTTGGATCAAAGTTTAATTTAACAACTTCAGCATGATTCGTATCTCCTTCACAAACTTCTTGATAACTTGTTTTACTCGTGTTACCTCCGCAATAACCTACTTCAGTTTTAAAAACCCCGTCTAATCTACTGAACTTTATTTCAGGTCCCCAAAAACATCCACAAGCTAATACTGCTATTTCCATTGATTATTAAGTTTATTAAACTAAAGTTAATCTTATGCTTTCTAAAAATCAATTAGGTTTTTTGTACATGTTCTTATCTGTATGTGCATTTTCGGTAATGGATCTTATTGTAAAATGGTCAGATAGTTATCCTTTAGGCCAAGTAGTCTTTTTCAGAGGTTTTTTTGGCTTGGTTCTTTATTATTTTGTGATCCCTAAAGAAAGGCTGAAAGATTTTTATTATACAAAAAGGCCAATGTTACATTTCTCAAGATGTTTTTTTGGACTTATGGCCCTACTCTCTATTTTCATAGCATTGAGAAACCTCCCATTGGCAACAGTTGTAAGTATTTCGTTTGCTGCACCAATTTTTACAACAATTTTTTCAATTTTTTTTTTAAGTGAAAAAGTTGGTCATTTTAGATGGTTAGCGGTCTTTGTTGGTTTCGTTGGAATTATTATTATTTCTGAACCAGGTTTAAGTTCTTTAAATGTTTATTATATCTTTCCAGTTATTTTCGTTTTAGGAATGTCATATGTTGCTATTTCAATCAGACAATTATCCTCGACAGAACCAGTTTGGCTAATTTCATTATATTTTTCTGCAGCAATTACATTAGCGGGTTTATTTACGATACCTTATGGGTGGTTAATGCCAAATTTAATAGACCTAATACTTTTATCCTTAATAGGAATTTTTGGAGGTGTTGCAAATCTATGGCTGAGCCAATCTTATAAATTTTCAGAGGTATCATTGGTTACACCATTAAAATATTTAGCTTTAGTTTTTGCAATAATTTTTGGTTATTTCATTTGGGATGAAATACCAACAATAAAAACTTTAGTAGGTTCAACATTAGTTATTATCTCTTCAGTAATCATTTTTAGAAGAGAGATTTCATTAAAAAAACAAATTTCAACAGCGCGACATGACTAAACCACCTAAATACTGGAATAAAGCAATCAGTTATTTATCATCAAAAGATAAGATTATGAGGTCTCTAATAAAAAAGTATAACGACACATTTTTAACTACCAGAAGAGATGTTTTTTTCTCCCTATGTAAAAGCATTATAGGCCAACAGATTAGCGTTGCTGCGGCAAACTCTGTGTTTAGAAAATTTAAAAAGCTTTGTAAAAATAAAATAAATCCAAAAACAGTAAATAAATTAAGTTCACATCAGCTAAAAAAATGTGGATTAAGTCGTCAAAAAGTTAAAGGTATTAAAGAACTTGCTAGAAAGTTTTATAATAAAAGTTTTAATCCTAATCTAATTAAGAACATGAATGACGAAGATGCGATAGCATATTTATCAACTTTAAGACAGATTGGTAGGTGGTCAGCTGAAATGATTTTGCTTTTCACTTTTAACAGACAAAATATTTGGCCTTTACAGGATATAGGTCTTTTAAGAGCGATATCTAACAATTACAATAAAAAATATTTACCACCGAAAATTTTTGTTGATAAATTATATAAAAAATTTTCACCCTACTGTTCAGTTGCAACTTGGTATTTGTGGAGATCTATAGATGATGAACCTATTCAGTATTAGCTTGCTTCCACTATTTGGTGATGTCTTACAACATGCCCATTAAGTACTTCATGAGCATCTTGGTATTCCTTCGAGTCATAACATTCTATAGCTGTATTATAATCAGGGAATTCAACAACAACAGTACGTGGAGAATTAATACCTTCCGTAGTTTTATTTTTTCCTCCTCTTACAATGAATTTTCCAGAAAACTTTTCGACAGCTGGCTTAGCCTTTAAGGCATACTCTTTTAATTTTTCAGGATTGATGATTTTTTCATATATACACACCCAGTAACCTTTCATTAGTCTAACCACCTTTCATATTTTGATTTGTTATTTTTAATATAATCAGGCAATTTCTGAAATTCATATTTCAAAAGTTTTTCTCCTTTACCAAATTTTTTTGTTCTTTGATCAACATTTAAATTATATATTGCTCGTTTTTCATTCATAACTTCTGTAATTTGTTTAATTGTTAAAGGTTCTAGTTCAAATTCAATGTGATGAAGGTAAGACTTTAGTTTGTGGTAAATTTCTTCTGGAGTTTTAATATTTGTAAAATGCCATCCACCGTTATCTATGAATTTAATACTTGAGTATTTATTATCTGAAAAAAGAGTATCTAACCTATAAAAAGGAAACTTCCTATCTTTTATGTTTCTAAGCCATTGAGGACTTTTTAAATTCTTTTTCTTACAAGCTTTTGTCCCTATCCATGAAAAATTGGGTAATTTTAAATTAAATTTATAATAAAACATTTCTTGTTTGAACATTATAATTTTTTTATTAATTTTTGAAAAATCTAAATTTTGAAGATTTGGTATTTCATCTACATCAGAAATTAAAACTAAATCTTCATTATCAGCCTCTGTTAATCCATTTACTATAAAGTTTCTTTGGCTATTTTCTCTTTTTCCTGCATTAAACATATATTTGCTGATTGTTATATCCTTATCTTCATCCTCTTTGATAGTATCTAAATTATTTGGTATTTGATCGTAAACTAAATATAGAATTTTTTTTTTAAATTTTTGATATCTATCTATATCAAATTTCAACTCCCTTTTTTCACCTTTATGATTAAATTTACTTTCTACTATCACAAAGTAATCTACTTGATCATCTAAAAGATTTAGTCTTAAGTCTAAAACTAAATCTTCATCAAAATACATAAAACAGTCAAATATTTTCATAAATATATTTAATTAAATCTAATACTATAATAATAATTATAAATGGAAAAAAAATTAATAATAAATTTTCAGGAATACCTCGATACTGTTGAAAAGCTTGCAATAGAGGTAAATAAAAAATTTAAACCTACTGTTCTTATTGGTATTATGAGAGGAGCTGCACCTATAATAGATATTTTATCAAGAATATTTAAATTACCGACAGCCTATATTGTTATACAAAGCTATTCAGGAAAAGGATTAGAGGATAAGCAAGGAGATCTAATTTTTGCAAGAGACATAAGTTCAATAGCGCAGCAAAAAGACTTTGAAAGAGTTCTGCTGGTCGATGATTTATCAGATACAGGGCTTACTTTAAATAGAAGTATTGATTGGTTAAAAAATTATGATCCAGTTAAAAGTTATATAAAAGATATTAAAACTGCTTGTTTATGGAAAAAAAAATCATCTAAATTTAACCCAGATTTTTGTCCCATCAAATTAGATGGAGATCCTTGGATTGTTCAACCAACTGAACACTATGAGGAAATATCTATTGATAAAATAATTGAGAGAAATAAATAAGGCCAGAATTAAATCTGGCCTTATTTTTAAATAAATTTAAGCTACAGCAAAACTTATAGCACTAAGAACTGCAATAACCCATATAGCAGGAGAAGTCTTAGAAAATTTACCTGTGAATATTTTTATTAACGCATAAGAAATAAACGCTAATGCTATACCATTGCTTATACTGTAAGTTAAAGGCATTGCTATCATGGCAAGTACAGCAGGAGCTGACTCTGCAATATCATCCCATTCTATATCAGTAATATTTCTCACAAATAAAACGGCCACATACAATAGAGCTGCTCCGTCGATTTCTTTTGGTAAACTTGTTGCAAGAGGTGCAAAAAATAAACATGCAAGAAACAAAACACCAATTACTAAAGATGTCATTCCAGTTCTACCTCCAGCTTTCACACCAGCTCCTGACTCAACATAACTTGTAACGGTTGTAGTTCCCATTAATGCTCCAGCAACAGTACCAACACTATCAGACATCATTGCTTTATTAATATCTTGAACTTTACCTTTGTTATCAACTTTGCCTGCAACGTTAGCAACTGATGTTAAAGTTCCAGCAGTGTCAAAAAAATCTATAAACAATAATGTGAACACAACGGTTGACATACTTGCAGTCAAAGCTGCTGATAAGTCAAATTCAAAAAGATAAGTCATTGGAGGTATACTTCCCACAACCCCATTAAATTTTGCTAATCCACTTACCCATGCAATAATACTGAAAGCAATTATTCCAATTATTATATTTCCTTTAATATTAAGTTTTTCCATGACAATAATTGCTACAAATGTGAGACATCCTAGAATAACTAAAGGATTTTTTATATCTCCTAAAGTTACAAGCGTAACTGGATGATCTCCAACTACCCCCATAATTTCTAAACCAATAATTGCTAAAAATAATCCTATACCTGCGCCTATTCCTAGTTTTAAGCTTTTAGGTATTGAATTAATTAACCATGATCTTACTGGCGTTAAAGATATAATTAAAAACAAAACACCCGCAACTAATACAGCCCCTAGAGCTTCTTGAGGTGTATAACCCATTCCTGCAACAACTCCAAAAGCAACAAAAGCGTTTATGCCCATTCCTGGAGCCAAACCTATTGGCCAAGTCTTTCCGTAAAAAGCCATAATGAAACAAGCTAAAGCAGTCGCTAATATCGTAGCTGTGAAAACAGCACCAAAGTCAAAAAAACCTTTTTCTGGGCCTGCGAATTCTCCAGATAAAATAAAAGGGTTTAAAAACATTATGTATGCCATAGTTAGGAAAGTAGTAACTCCAGCAATAACTTCAGTTTTAAAAGTAGTTTTATGTTTTTTATAATTAAAATATTTATCTAACATTGAGTTCCTCCAAATAAATATAATAATAAACCATTCTTCAAAACAAATCCTTTCAATTGAAAGCTTTATTCACAATTTTCAACTTAGAATTTAATTTTTTATTAAAACAAATCTGATAATGTCAAATAGTGCGCTCATTAATACCAGTTTTAATTTGTTTTTTGTTTTTAACGAAGTTGACTAGTTGTCAGACTGTTAAGGACAAAACAGATGAAATCGTAAAAAAAGAAAATGAGAAATTAAGTCAATTTATTGGTCAACCTGTCTCAGAATTAAAAATAGTTATGGGTATGCCTGATAATGAGGAAAAGTCTAATACAGCTTCTAAGATTCTTGTATATAAAACAAAAAAATATGGAATTCCATGCGAGAGAAAATTTGAAATTAGCAGTGAGGATATGGTGATTGGATTTGTATCTAAAGGGTGTTTTTAACTTGTGGGGATAATCCCCACAAGCAAGGTTAATACTTATTTAATTTCTATAAGTTTTTTCTTTTTGTAATCTGGCACAATTCTTTCACAAGCAATTGTCAAAAGACCATCTTTTAGCTCAGCACCATTCACCTTTATATCATCAGCAATTGTAAATGATCTAGCAAATTGTCTTTGTGAAATTCCTTTATGAATAATTTCACCATTTTCATTTTGATTATCCGATTTATTAACTTGTTTCGTTCTTACAGTTAATAAATTATCTTCAAACTCCACTTCGACATCTTTTTTCGAAAAACCTGCTAAGGCTACTTCAATTGAGTATTTATCCTTTCCCGTTTTTCTAATATTGTAGGGCGGGTAATTAGATTGCATTGTCAAACTACCGTTTCCTAACATGTTCTCAAATTGATCAAACATATCGTCAAAACCAATTGAGAATGGTCTTAGTGAGTTAAATATAGATAGATCCTTACTTGTCATTTTTCCTCCTTTGTTAGCAAGGTTTATTACAAGTCCCAATAAGGCAACTTGTAAACTTTATGTAGGTATTAATTAAAATCTTTCAAGTATGGACTAAATTTTTTCTGCTATTTTTAAAATAAATGCATAGTCGAACGCTATTTCTTCAATAGCACCATCTCTGCCTGACTTACCTCCGTGGCCTGCATTCATCTCAGTTTTAAGTAATAAAAGATTGTTATCAGTTTTATAATCTCTAAGTTTAGCTGTAAACTTTGCTGGTTCATCAAATAAAACTCTATTATCGCTTAAACTTGTTGTAATTAAAATATTTGGGTAATCCATTTTTTTTATATTGTTATATGGCGCATAAGAATAAATATAATCAAAGTGATCTTTATTATCCTTTGCGTTTCCAAATTCGTCAAATTCTCCAATTGTTAACGGTAAAGAATGGTCTAAGTTGGTTGTTAGACTGTCAACAAATGGAACAGCCATAATCATACCTAAAAATAAATCTGGAGCCTTGTTAACAACTGCGCCCATCAGTAATCCTCCAGCTGAACCACCCATTCCTATAATCTTACCCTTTGAAGTATATTTTTTTTCTATCAAAAATTTTGCAGCAGCAATGTAATCATTAAAGGTATTTTTCTTATTAAGAAGTTTTCCTTCTTTCCACCACTTCATTCCTCTTTCCATTCCCCCTCGTATATGAGCGGTTACCCAAATTATATTTCTATTAATTAGACTTAATCTTGTAGAAGAAAATGATGGAGACATTGAAGCACCATAAGAACCATATCCATATAAAAGAAGATTTGCAGATCCATCCAAAGGAGTATCTTTGTGCCTAGTTATTGTTAAAGGTACTTTTCTTCCGTCATTAGAATTACACTCAATTCTTTGCACTATATAGTTTTTTGGATCATGTCCTGTTGGAATAACTTGTTCCTTTACTAATTTTTTTTCTTTAGTCTTTATATTATATAAATAGGTCCTCGCTTGGGTTTTTGGAGTAGAATATGAAATATAAATTAGATCAGTATTTCTATCTTTTTGTGTATGTGAAATACTACCATCATAAACTTCTTCATCAGTAAAAATAAGCTCTTCCTCCTTATTTGAATTGATGTCTCTTACAAAGATTTTATCTAAAGCGTTATTAAGTTCAGATCTAATAATCCAATTTTTTAAAAATGTTAGTCCACCAATCATTGTTTCATTTTTAGCTGGGATAAATACTTCCCATTTAGATGCCTCGATATCTCTCGATCTTTCTATTTTGAAATCTTCTGCACCTTTGTTGGTGTGAATATAAAAATAACCACCCCAAGAACTTACGCTATATATAATTCCTTTTTCCCTTTTTCTTACTATTTTTGGTTTAGGTAAACTCTCATTACTTTTAAAATAGTATTTCTCAGAGGTGTTGTGATCAGAGGAATTAATAAAATAGTATTTTTCATCTGCGCTGATACCAATGCTTACAGTAAATGCTGGAGTTCTTTCTTCAAAGATTAATAGATCTTCTTTGATTGATTTACCAATTTCATGCCTGAAAATTTTTTTAGGCCTGTGATTTTCATCAAGCTTAGAATAGAAAATAAATCTGTCATCTAAACTAAACAAGATAGAACCCGAAGTATTTTCAATTTTATCTGTAATAATCTCGTTTGTCTTAATATCTCTTACATGAATAGTGAAATACTCGGAACCTTTCAAATCTAATGAATAAGCTAAATATTTATCGTTGTAGCTTACTTCTAAATCACCAACCCCAAAATACTCAGTTTTAAGTTTTTCTTTTTCTTTATCTCCATTCCAAATTTCCTCAACATTATTAGAACCAATTTTTTTTCTTAATTTAATTGAATAATTTCCTTTTTTTGTAGTTTTAGTCCAATATTCATAATTTTTATCTTTGAATGGCAAAGACTCATCATCTAATTTAATTCTTCCCTTGATTTCATCAAAAAGTTTTTTTTGATATTCTTTAGTATCCTTTAAATTTTCCTCTGTATAATTATTTTCATCTTCTAGATATTTTCTTACCTCTGGTAAGAGTTTAGAGCTGTCTTTTAAAACCTCTAAAATATTATTTTGATGAATCCAGCTATAATTATCTTCCCATGTCACATTGTGACAAGATTTTAGTTCTGGTTTTTTCTCAAGTTGTGGTATTTTCATTTTTAACATCTATTACATGAATATTTTTTTCTTAACACTAATTATTTTTGTCCTAGTCTATTTGTTACTTAATTGGTTTGTAAAGACATCAAGTGCTAAAATTTCTAAAGGAATAAGAACTTTTACTATTATTTTATCTATAGTTCTTGCTGTGATAATGGCCTTTGCTGGAAGATATATATTTTCTTTACCATTTTTACTTATGATTTTGCCATTAATAAAGACCAAAGCTGGTTTGACCTTACTTCAACTAGTAAGAATTTGGGGCCTACTAAGATTCTTAAAAAATTCAGGAAGGTTTAATTTTAATAATATGGGATCAGCAGCTAATACCCAGTCTATATCATTAGATGAGGCTTACAAAATACTAAATTTAAATCCAAAAAAAAAGTATTCTAAACAAGAAGTTATGAAATCTTATAAAAATATTATGAAAAAAATTCACCCAGATGTAAGTCCCGATTTATCTAGATTAGCAGCAATAGTAAATGAGGCTAAGGAAATAGTTTTGAAAGATGTTAGTTAATTAATTCATTAAATTTATAAAATATCTTTTGTGGATCAATTTTCTCTTTACCTAAAGTATCATGTTTGACTGTAACCTCCCCGTCAGGAATTATTGGAAACATTTTTGAACTATAACTCCCATATAGCAAAGGTGTATCTGCCATCAAAACTATAGTTGGTATACCAATTGCAGCGGATAAGTGACTAAAGCTAGAGTCATTACAAACTGCTACATCGCAATTAGCAATTATAGGGAAGATTTGAAACAAACTCATTTTATCTAAAGTTAAGCATTTAGAATTATATTTTGAATTCAATATATCCTTCAGAATAATTTGCTCTTCGTCATTAGTTCCTGTGGCTAAAAAAAATCTACAATTATGTTTGTTTTCACACATTTCCATAAATCTCAAAAATATTTTTGATGGTATTCTTTTAGTATTTCCAGACCCCCCTATACCCAATATTATATTTTTTTCACTTTTTGTTATTTTTAACTTAATTGCTGTCTCAGAAATACTTTTTTTATCTACGATGATTATGGGTTCACTTTTTACAGTTTCACCAATAGAATTTTTTAGAAAATTTTGTGCTGCTAAAATAATATGCTGATTTTTTTTTTTAAACAATGGATATTGATGTATCTCTTTGATAAATGCCAATTTACATATTAACTTGTATCTTAAAGACGAATTAAAAATAAATACTTTTTCAAAATTATATTTTTTTAATTGATTTACTAAACTGATTGATCCAAAAATACCATCGTGTGTTCCTTTTTTATTCTTATTAGTTCTGTCTAAATTTATAATTTCTCCAATATATCTGTTATCCTTCAAAATTTCTGAGGCTTTAGAGTTTTCTTTAACTAGAATGTTAACTTTTGTATTATATTTTTTGGATATCGCTTCTATAAACGGCAAATATATAATCATATCACCAATACCCATTCTGTTTTGAATAGCTAGAATTTTCATTTTTTTTATCAACTTTACTAAAATTTTATTTTTATATAAGTTTTTATTATGAGTAAAATTAATGGCATTTATGCGGCCTCGGTATCTGTCTTAGATAAAGAATTGAATCTAGATGTAGATAAAACAATTAAACATGCAGAAAATTTAATATTACAGGGCTGTCATGGAGTTGTAATTTTTGGTAGCACGGGACAAGCTCAATTAATTTCTGTTGCTGAAAAAATTAAGTTAATTGAGAGACTTTCAAAAAATAAATTTAAAGATAGTTTTATAATTGGCACAGGTTTTAATTCACTTAAAGAAACTATTTCATTTCTTAATTTATGCAAAAATTTTAATTTTAAGAATTTTCTTATTATGCCACCAGCATATTACGTTTATGCAGATAATGATGCGATTAAATTTTACTCTGAGATAATCAAAATTCACCCATGGTGTAAAATCGTTTTATATAATTTTGAAAAATTATGTGGATATAAATTTTCAATAGAATGTGTTGAAGAGCTTGTAAAAATTTACCCAGATCAAATCATAGGAGTTAAAGACAGCACATATAATTTGTACAAAGACTTAAAATTAAAAAATTTTTCTATCTTACCTGGCTCAGAATCAAAATTATTAAATGGTTTAGAATTGGGATGTTCAGGAATAATTACTGCAACCTGCAATGTTACAGCAGAATTATCAAGAAATGTTTATGATAACTTTATTAATAAAATAGATCAAACTAACAACCAAAAATTATGTAATGTTCGAGAGGAATTTGATAAATATAATTTAATATCTGGTATCCATACATTTTTATCAATTTCAGATAATTCTTATAAGAATTTATTACCACCACTTTCGTTATTAAATCAAGAAAGCAAAAAAAAATTACTTGATGAATTAGCCAAATTAGATTTTAATTATAATTTTTTAAAGGTAGCTTAAAATGAAACTAGCAAAATTTTTAAATAGCTTATTTATTAAAAATGGATTTATTTTAATCGATGCTGATAGCAATAAGTATAAGATTGGAAATCCTAAAAAAGAGAACCCAATTACTCTAAGACTTTTGGATAGAAGTTTACATTCAAAATTACTTTTTCACCCAGATCTTTATTTTGGAGAAGCTTATTCAAATGGATCAGTTGTTATTGAAAATGGATCAATAACAGACTTTTTAGAAATTGCATTTGAAAATATTGGAAGGGGTGAGATAAATAATTATGGAATGATAATTAATAAACTCAGAGGATTCTATAAAACCCTAACAAGTTTCAACTTTATAAAAAAATCGAAAAGAAATGTTGCACATCATTATGATATATCTGAAAAACTTTATGATTTATTTTTGGATGAGAAAAGACAATATTCTTGCGCGTATTTTAAAGATGAAAAAAATACTTTAGAAGAAGCTCAAAATAATAAGATCGACCATATAATTAAAAAACTTAAATTAGAAAATGATCAAAGAGTTTTAGACATAGGAAGTGGATGGGGGACATTAGCCTTAGAAATAGCAAAAAAAACCAAATGTTCAGTAATTGGTATTACTCTTTCAGAAAACCAGTTGCAATATAGCAAACAAAAAGCAAAAGAGATGAACTTAGAAAATCAAGTTGATTTTAGACTTGAAGATTATAGAAATTTAAATGAAAAGTTTGACAGGATAGTGAGTGTTGGAATGTTTGAACATGTAGGTAAAAAGTTTTATAAAACATACTTTAATACAGTCTCAAGACTACTTTCCGAAGATGGTATTGCATTGATACATACGATCGGATCAATAAATCCACCACGTGATCCACAGCCATGGATAAATAAATATATTTTTCCTGGAGGATATACACCAAGTTTAAGCGAAGTAGCTCTACCAATTGAAAAATCTGGATTAATACTTTCTGATATTGAGGTTTTAAGAAAGCATTATGCTCACACCTTAAGACACTGGAAAGAACGTTTTCTCAGTAAAAAAAGTCAGGTTTTAGAAATGTTTGATGAAAAATTTTTTAGAATGTGGGAATTTTATCTTGCAAGTTGTGAAATGGCTTTTAAATGGGGAGACCAGGTTGTATTTCAATTCCAATTATCTAAAAAATTAGATTCTGTACCGAACACAAGAGACTATATTTATCAACAATAAATTGATAAATCTCTAAAACCCACTAAATGAAAAAAAAGAAAAAAAAAAATAAAAAAGCTAAAAGAATCTCTAAAATCAAAAAGATTAAAAAATCCTCAATAAAGTCGAAAAAACAAAAAAAAACAAAAAAGAGAAGGAAAAATATAAAAAAAAAATTTAAAGTTGATAATAAAAATAAAAAAAATCAAGTCCTTTTAAGATTAATAAGATTTCAAAGTTCTTTGAAGCCTGACATAAAAATAAGCTTTAATCCTTTTGTAGTTATCGATACCTTCCTTCAGAAATTCTTTACAAAAATCTCAGATACAATCAATGAGTATAAGGTATTACAAAAAGATGAAACAAGAAGAAAAAAAATTGAGGAAATGGAAAGAATTGAAAAAGAGAAAATCGATAAAAAATTACGTTTAGAAGAAGAAAAGCAAGCTAATTTAAAACTCAAAGAACAACTATTAAAAGATGAGATAAAATTAGAGAAAGAGAGAGTTAAAGACATCAAATCATTTTTAAGAAAAGAACAGGCGATAATAAGACAAGAACAAGCTGAAAAGCAGAGGAAATTCCTTGAACAACTAAAATTAGAAAAACAAATTGAAAAATTTAGAATAAGAGAAATAAAAGAATTAGAACAATTAGAAAAAATCTCACTAAAAGAAAAAAGAGAGGATTATGCTGGTCTACAGGAGAGAATAGATAAATTAAGAGAAAAATATAGAATTATAAGAGACCAAAAAATTCGAGAGCGAGTAGAGGCTCTTGGGGTAAAAATACAAGGTGACGAAGATAGAGAAACGCTACTTCAAAAAGAAAAAGATTATACATTAGCAAGACAAAAAATTGAGTTTGCTTTAGAGAGTTTCTATAGAAGCGCAAGCAGTTTGGTTTTCCAGTTAAATAAAAGACATATCACAAGACAGATGTCTATTTTAAGATGTATAGATCGAAGATTTGAAACTGGAGAAATTTTCATTAAATGGGATGAAAATGAAGATGATAATTGGCTGATATTAATTTATATTAAAAATAATTCTCCTGATGAAGGAATAATAATAGAAGATAAAACTAATCCAGAAAAAAATTTATCTTACGATTACAAAACTACAGAAATTTTTAAAGCCTCAGATCAAATGGTTGACTCGTTAACACAGTTAATCGCAAGAGTAAGAAAAAAAAAAGGAAAATTAATTTTTTAATTATAATTTTTTAATTTATATTCCCATCTACCCATTCTTTCATATGCAACTTTTAGAATTATATTTGTGCCAGGGTCTATCCATATAATAAAATCAAGCTTTTTATCTTTAGGGAGGTTTTGGTTTTTTGATTTCAAACTAAATTTTTTTGCTTCTATTTTTCTGTCAAAAATTTTTATTAATTCATCGCCTATATATTTTACCTCTTGTTTTTTTACACTTCCTGATAAAGGGCTTATTTGGGTATCAGTTTGTAAAATTTTATAGTTCCACCAGTTTCCTATAACATTATTTAGAGTAGCATTTCCTTTATACGATGAACCGTTTATTAAATATTGGGTTTTATCCTCTGAAAGTTTTAAATTTACATATTTTACTCTCTTGTTTTGAAAAGTTTCAGATTCGAATGAAACTAACTTATTATTCTCATAAATTTCAATTCCCAAGCTATCAATTTTGAATAAATTTACCCCTAAAACATCGACTTTGAATTTTGTTTCATTTTCAACTTTCAAAAAATTATTTTCTTTTGAGAATTTGTAATTCGAAAAACCAATTACATCGCCATTTCTTGATACTTCCATCTCTATAAACTTTAAATCAATTAGTTCTTTGGGGATAGAAGTTTTAAAAATTCCTAAAGTAAATATTATAGCAGTAATGAAGATTTTTTTCATAAAAGTAAGTCTATAGATTTTTTTAATTACTAAAATAAGATTATTTATTTGCAAATTATTTTTTATTAGGATTTATTAAGTTTTATTACTAAATAAACTATGTTTCTAAAGATTAAAAATATTCCAAAGGTTTCATGGAGTTCTGAAAATCCTCTTAATTTAAAACCAAGATTATCAACTTTTTTCTTTTTATGCTTTGGGCTAAGTTTATTTGGTATAGGCGAAGGTTTGTTGCTTGTGTCTTATACTGGAGCTTCACCATGGAGTGTATTAGCTCAAGGTATTTCCTTGAAAGTAAATGCTTCAATTGGAATTATAACTTTTTTTATTAGTATTTTCGTTATCTCTCTTTGGGTATTTTTGAGTCAAAAACCAGGAATTGGCACAATTCTTAATGCAGTGATTATTGCTGCAATTATAGATCTTTGTTTAAATTACGTTTCCACACCAGAAAGCTTTATTTTAAAAATGATCTTAGCAGTAGCAGCTGTCCTGCTCGTTGGAATAGGAAGTGGCATTTATCTTGTAGCTAATTTAGGTCCCGGTCCCAGAGATGGTTTGATGACTGGACTTCAAAAAAAAACAAATTTGCCAATAGCAGCAGTTAGAGCATTTTTAGAAATAACAGTAGTTAGTATTGGTTGGTATTTAGGTGGGACAGTTGGTATTGGAACCATACTTTTTGCCTTTGGTATTGGACCAGCAGTTGCACTTGGTTTATTTATTGTTGGTAGAATTTTTAGATAATTTCTTGTATTTTAGTAATCGAATCGTTAATTTAAAATTGTATGAGAGATCTAGTAAAATATTTACAACTTGGCTTACTTGGAATAATTTTAGTTAGCACTATCATTGCTGTAGTTTTAGAGATTAAACTAATGTTCATAAATACATCAGTAACTCTTGCTGATTTACTTTTAATGTTCCTATACCTAGAGGTGCTTGCAATGGTTAGAGTGTTTTGGGATCAACAGTCAATTAGTATTACTTTACCACTTTTAATTGCAATTACTGCTCTTTCACGATTCATAATTTTGCAAGGAAAGGAAATGGATCCTTCAGCATTAGTATATGAGGCAGTAGCTATTGTGTTAATTGCTGGAGCAATTGTTATATTAAGGTTAAGACATAGCGATAAGCTAGGAATATCAAAAAAAAAGAAAAGTAAGTAAATTTAATTTTCAACAAATTAGTGATTTATACAACTTATTAAGATGCGTATAATTTTGAAATGTGGTTTGTTAGAATTAGACTACATAAATTTGTTAGATTAACTTTTCATCCACCATGAAGAGGATAGGCAAAAAAAAAGGGCAGTAAAAACCGCCCTTTTTGAATTTTTTTTGGAAATAACTAGGGATTACATTCCCATTCCACCCATTCCTCCCATTCCACCCATTCCTCCAGGAGGTATAGCAGGACCAGAATCTTTTTCATCAGGCTTATCTGCAATCATTGCTTCAGTAGTTACGAGCAAACCTGATATTGAAGCTGCGTCTTGTAAAGCTGTTCTAACAACTTTTACAGGATCGATAATACCTTCTTTAAACATATCTACGTAATTCTCAGTTTGCGCATCATAACCATGAGATGTTTTATTTTGTTCCAAAAGTTTGCCAACTACCACAGATCCATCAACACCAGCGTTTTTTGTAATCTGTCTTATTGGTGCTTGTAAAGCACTCTTAACAATTTCAACACCAGCTTTTTGATCATCACCTTTTACTTTCACAAATTTGTCAATATCCTGTGAGGCATATAGCAACGCACAACCACCACCAACAACGATACCTTCCTCTACTGCTGCTCTTGTAGCATTTAAAGCATCCTCTACTCTGTCTTTTCTTTCTTTAACTTCTACTTCGGTTGCACCACCAACTTTGATGACAGCAACACCACCTGCAAGTTTAGCTAATCTCTCTTGAAGTTTCTCTTTGTCGTAGTCAGAGGTTGTTTCATCAATTTGTTGTTTAATCTGATTACATCTAGCTTCGATGTCTGATTTTTTACCTGATCCACTTACTATTGTACTATTTTCTTTATCTACCTTAACTCTTTTTGCAGATCCAAGATCATTCAATTTAACGTTTTCAAGTTTAATTCCTAAATCTTCTGAAATTACTTGGCCACCAGTAAGTATTGCAATATCTTCTAGCATTGCTTTTCTTCTATCTCCAAAACCTGGAGCTTTTACTGCAACAACTTTTAACCCACCTCTTAATTTATTCACAACTAAAGTTGCTAATGCTTCACCCTCTACATCCTCAGAAATTATCATTAGTGGTCTACCTGCTTGAACTACTGCTTCTAACAGAGGAACCATTGGTTGAAGGTTTGTTAATTTTTTTTCATGTAAAAGAATTAAAGGATTTTCTAATTCTGTAGTCATCTTATCTCCATTAGTAATAAAATATGGTGATAAATATCCTCTATCAAATTGCATACCTTCTACTACATCAAGTTCAGTCTCAATTCCTTTAGCCTCTTCAACTGTAATTACTCCTTCGTTCCCAACTTTCTGCATAGCTTTAGAAATCATGTTACCAATTTCTTTATCTCCATTAGCTGAAATTGTTCCCACTTGTGCAATCTCATCACTGTCTTTAACTTTTTTTGCAGATGAAATTAGCTTTTGTTTTACTTGATCCACTGCTGCATCAATACCTCTTTTTACATCCATAGGATTCATTCCTGCGGTAACATATTTACAACCTTCTTTTACAATTGCTTGAGCTAAGATTGTTGCTGTAGTAGTTCCATCGCCAGCTTCATCATTAGTTTTGCTAGCAACTTCTTTTACCATCTGTGCACCCATGTTTTCAAATTTATCATCTAAATCAATTTCTTTAGCTACTGTCACACCATCTTTTGTAGTTCTTGGAGCTCCATATGATTTGTCGATTACAACATTTCTTCCTTTTGGACCTAAAGTTGTTTTTACAGTATTTGCAAGAATATCAACGCCTTTCAACATTGCTGCTCTAGCATCTGCATCAAATTTTACTATTTTTGCCATATATATCTCCTTAAATTATTTTCCTGTTGAAATACCCATAATGTCTGACTCTTTCATTATGCTGTATTCTTTTCCATCAATTTTAACTTCTGTACCAGACCATTTACCGAAAAGAACTTTATCTCCAACTTTAACATCCATTGGGATTATTTTTCCGTCTTCAGTTTTTGCTCCTCCGCCTACAGCAACAACTTTACCTTCTTGCGGTTTTTCCTGAGCCGTATCTGGTATGATTATTCCACCCGCAGTTTTTTCACTGCCATCTAGAACTTCAATAAGCACTCTATCGTGCAAAGGTTTAAATTTCATAAAAACTCCTATAAATATGTGGATCATATAAAGATGCTTGGCTATTATTTCAAGATATCATCAAGAAATTTAAACCCTAAAAAACCAAGAAATATTGATTTTTTTAAGCTATATCTCCTAAATGCCAAAAAATTTAGATGATTTAGGGTTGAAGACAGTAGCGAACAGCTACGATGTATTTTTTATTGATATTTGGGGAGTGCTTCATAACGGAATAAGTCTTCATCAAAATTCTGTTAATGTTTTAAACGAATTAGAAAATTTAAATAAGAAATATATTTTGCTCACTAATGCACCAAGACCAAATAGTACAGTAATTGAATTCTTAAAAAAGATGGGATTAGATGAAAATAAATGTAGCAAAGTTTATACATCTGGGGAATCTGCACTGAAACATTTAGAAAAAAATTATAAAGAAAAGAAATTTTATCATATTGGACCCTCAAGAGATTTTGATCTTTTTAAACTGTTTGAAAAAAATAAAATTGATAATTTAGAACAATCCAATTTTATATTATGCACAGGACTTTTCGAAGAATATGAAGAAGACTTAAAATATTATAAAGAAATATTTAAAAATGTAGTTGATAAAATAATGATATGTACAAATCCTGATTTAATTGTAGATAGAGGCAATGTTACAGAGTATTGTGCAGGCTCGGTAGCAAAAATATTCGAGGATCTCGGAGGAAAGGTTGAATATTTTGGAAAACCTTATCCACCAGTATATCGACAAGCTGCAGACATAAAAAACAAAAAAATATTGTGTATCGGAGATAATCTTAATACGGATATCAAAGGAGCTAATATTCAAAATTTCGACTCTATGCTAATATCGTCGGGTATACATAAAAAAGAAATAGATAAAAATATTGAAAAAGTTCAATTAAAATACAATGTAAAGATAGATTATTATCAATCACACTTAAAATGGTAAATAAAATAAAATATTACAAAAACTTTGACGTACAAAAGAAACACAAAAACTCAATTATATTAATTGGAAATTTTGATGGTGTCCATTTAGGACATCAAAAATTATTTAAAAAAGCGTTGATATTAAAAAAAAGAAAAAAATATAAAATTGGGGTAGTGACATTTGATCCAATCCCTAAAATGTTTTTTTTTAAAAAAATTAAAAATTATAGAATATCTAACTTTGATCAAAAGTTGGATATTTTAAAAAGATTTAAGGTTGATTTTGTTATTAACAAAAAATTTGACTTAAAATTTTCAAAGATAAAATGTAATCAATTTATTGAAAAATTCCTTTACAAAAAATTATCTGCAAAATTAATTTTTGTAAGTAATAATTTTAGATTTGGAAATAAGCGTGAGGGAGATGTAAAATTATTAAAATTTTTTGAAAAAAAATTTAATTATAGAATAATAAATCCATCACCTTTAAAAAAAAAGAAAAAGATTATATCTTCAACGTCTATAAGGAAACTTTTAGAGAAAGGACAAATCTCTACTGCCAATAAATACTTAGATAGAAATTGGTCAATTCAGGGAATTGTACAATACGGAAGAAGATTAGGTAAAACTATTGGGTTCCCAACTTGCAACATTGACATTGGCAATTATGTGATAGCTAAACCAGGAGTTTATGCAGTTAAAATCTTAATTAATAAGACAAAAAAAAAACTGAGTGGTATTGCAAACTTGGGTTATAGACCTACATTTAACCAAAATAAAATTCTTCTTGAGGTAAATATTTTTAATTTTAAAAAAAATCTTTATAATAAAAAGCTAACTGTTGAGTTTTTGAAGTTTATAAGAGGTGAAAAAAAATTTAATGGTATAGATGAATTAAAAAAACAGATAAAAAAAGATGTAAAAATGGCTAAAAAATTAAAATGAGCAAAGATCAAATAAACCTTCCAAAAACAGCTTTTTCTATGAAAGCAAATCTACCTTTGAAAGAACCTAAGATCGTTGAACATTGGAATAAAATCGATCTTTACAATTTATTAAGAGAAAATAATAAAGGCAAAGAAAAGTTTGTTCTTCACGATGGGCCTCCTTATGCAAATGGTAATATTCATATGGGAACAGCTTTTAACAAAATTCTTAAAGATATAATTACAAAATTTCATCAAATGGATGGTAAAGACTCCGTATATGTTCCAGGGTGGGATTGTCATGGTTTGCCGATTGAATGGAAAATAGAGGAACAATATAAAAAAAATAAAAAAAATAAAAATGATGTGCCAGTCGTTGAATTTAGAAAAGAATGCAGAGAGTTTGCTAATAAATGGATCAAAGTTCATAAAGAGCAATTTAAAAGGCTTGGAGTTGTTGGAGATTGGGAAAATTACTATTCTACAATGAGTTATGATGCTGAGGCTCAAATAGTAAGAGAACTAGGTAAATTTTTAAAAGAAGGTAGTTTATATAGAGGCTACAAGCCAGTTTTGTGGTCCACTGTAGAGAAAACTGCTCTAGCTGATGCAGAGGTTGAATATATGGATCATACATCAGATACAATTTATGTTTCGTTTCATATTCAAAAATCAAAATTAGAAAATCTTTTAGGCGCTGAAGTAATTATCTGGACAACCACACCATGGACGATACCCGCAAATAAAGCTTTAGCTTACAACAAATCTTTGAAATATGTCGTAATACAAGTCAGTGACAAAGGTGATTTTAACAATAGAAAAATTATAGTTGCAAAAGATCTTTTAAAAAGTGTCGTTGAGGATTGTAAAATTAACGACTACAAAATTATAAGTGAAATAAAAGGATCCGATTTTAATGGAGTAGTTTGCTCCCATCCATTCAAGAACTTAGGTTACAATTATGATATACCAATGCTTGAGGCAAGGTTTGTTACGACAGAACAAGGCTCAGGAATAGTACATTGCGCTCCAAGCCATGGTCCAGATGATTTTAATTTATGTTTAAATAATAATATTAAAGCTGTCGAAACAGTTGATGATGATGGAAAGTATACAAAACATGTTTTAAATTTTGAAGGTATTCATATTTTTAAAGCAAACCCCATTGTTATTGAGAAGCTTAAAAATGAAAAAAATTTATTAGCAAATGGAAAACTAAACCACTCATATCCTCATTCGTGGAGATCTAAAGCTCCGTTAGTTCATAGAGCTACACCTCAATGGTTTATTTCTATGGAAAGCCATAAATTAAGAGATAAAGCTTTAAAAGCTATTGATGATACAGAATTTTATCCTGCAAAAGGTAAAGAAAGATTGAGATCAATGATCGAAACAAGACCAGATTGGTGTGTTTCTAGACAAAGAGTTTGGGGCGTGCCATTGCCTATATTTATTTCTAAATCAGATGGTAAAGTTTTAGTAGATGAAGATGTTTTTGAAAATATTGCGTCTATCTACGAAAAAGAAGGGTCAGATTGTTGGTTTTCAGATGACCCTCAAAAGTTTTTAGGAGATAAATATAAAGCTGAAAATTTTGTTAAACTAAAAGATATTGTTGAGGTTTGGTTTGATAGTGGATCCACACATTCATTTGTTCTAGAAAAAAGAGGAGATTTAAAGTGGCCTGCATCTATGTACCTAGAAGGATCTGATCAACATAGAGGATGGTTTCACTCCTCATTATTAGAATCTTGCGGAACAAGAGGTAGAGCTCCATTTGAAAGTATTTTATCTCACGGATTTGTGATGGATGGTAAGGGTTTGAAAATGTCAAAGTCTTTAGGGAACCAGATCTTTCCTGAGGATATTTTAAAAAAATATGGAGCAGATATTCTTAGGGTTTGGGTGACTGCATCCGATTACTCTGAAGATTTGAGAATAGACTACTCAATTTTAGAGCAACATGCTGAAGCATATAGAAAGATAAGAAATACATTTAGATACTTAATGGGAAATATAAATGATAATTATTCAGAGCATGAATATGCTAATATTGATATTAGCAAACTACCAGAACTCGAAAAATTAATGTTACACAAGTTGTATATTTTGAATGAAAAATTTAAAGCAAATTTTAGAGAATATAATTTTCATGTTTTGTACAAAGAATTATTAAACTTCTGCACTGTAGATCTTTCTTCATTTTATTTTGATATTAGAAAAGATACTTTATATTGCGATAAAAAAAATTCAGACAAGAGACAAAGTTGTATTTTAATATTAAATACGATATTGGACGCCTTGCTAAAATGGTTTGCACCAATTCTATCTTTTACTACAGAGGAAATTTTTAGTCTTTTAAACAAAGATGAAAAAAACAGTATTCATTTAAAAAAGTTTCCAGAATTTCCAAAATCTTGGAAAAATGAGGAACTTAATAACAATTGGGAAAAAATAAATAAAATAAGAGATGTTGCAAATATTAGCATTGAAGAAAAAAGAGCAGCCAAAACAATAGGATCTAGCTTAGAAACTGCAATAGATATCAGATTGAGCAAGGAGCTTTATGATCTTGCAAAAAAATATGATTTTTCAGAAATATGTATAACTTCACTTGCAAATACTATTTTAGATGAAAATATAAAAAATCAAATTGAAGTAAAAACTTCAAAAGCAAACGGAAAAAAATGTTCTATTTGTTGGAAAATTAGAGAAACAGAGTGTGAAAGACACCCAACATGCAGTTTGAAATGACAAAATTTTTAAACAAAAAAATTTCTTTTTATTTTTTAATTACATTATTAATTTTTACACTGGATAGAATTTCAAAGATTTATATTATAAATATTGCTGATACTTATGGCGAAGTAGATATTTATCTAAATCAATTTATAAATATTATTTTAGTTTGGAATACAGGAATAGGTTTTGGATTATTGTCATTTGAAAAACAATTTATTTATAATTTGATTACATTAATAATCGTATTAGTTAATTTTGTGATTTTATACCTTGGTGTAAAGTCAAGTAATTTTAAAGGACTTATATTTTTTGTTATTTTGGGTGGATCACTTGGCAACCTATTCGATAGACTTTATTATTCTGCAGTTCCTGATTTTATAGATTTAAATTATAATGATTTTCATTGGTTTATTTTCAATGTTGCTGATATATTTATTTCATTTGGAATTTTATGCCTTATTTTTGTTGAATTATTTTATAATAAAAAAGAAAAAATAAATGAATAATAAATTTTCAATTTTAATTTTAACTTTAATTATTTTAAGCTCTTGCCAAACTTTGCAAGATGGTCTGGCGGGAAAAAAAAATAAGAACAGCGACGAATTTTTAATCGAGAAAAAAAATCCTCTTGAAATTCCACCAGAATTTGGTGAGCTGCCAGAGCCAAATAAAATAAAAGTAGAGGAAGAAGATCAAGCTGAAAAATTAGATAAAGATTTAGAAAAATTACTTAAAAATAATGATATTAGTAATGATCCTCAAAGTATCGATAAGTCAGCTGAGGAGTTTGTTCTTAAACAAATTAAAAACAATTAATGTTAACAAAAAATATCTGTCTTAAAGAATTTGGTATAAAAAAAAATAAGAAACAAATTAAATATAGATTACTAAAAGCTTTAAATTTTTACAAAAATCATAAGCTTATAAAAAGTTTTTCAAATGAATATTCTTATGATTTTTCACAGCAACAAATTAAAAAATTTAAAAAGTTTAATAGTTACAATTTAGTTGGAATGGGAGGTTCATCCTTAGGAACAAAAGCTATTTACAATTTTCTAAAGCCTAAAGTAAAAAAAAAATTTACTTTTATAGATAACCTAAATTCGAGGAAAGATCATCAGTCAAATGAAAAGAGATTAAATATAATTATTTCAAAGTCGGGAAATACCCTAGAAACAATATCGAACTACTCTGCAATAAAGAATCAAAGAAATAATATATTCATATGTGAAAATTCTAACAATTATGTAAGGACTCTTGCAAGTAAACTTAATTGTCAAATAATTAATCATAAAAATTATATAGGAGGCAGATATTCAGTACTTTCTGAGGTCGGAATGTTGCCAGCAATTTTTATGGGCTTAAAACCTGAAAAATTTAAAAATTTCAATAATCTTATTAAGAATAAAAATTTTATTAATTCATTATTAGACAGTGTAGTATCTACAATATATTTTTTAAGTAAAAAAAAATACAATTCCGTCATTTTGAATTATGATGAACTTTCCCATGATCTTTTTGCCTGGTACCAACAGTTAGTTGCCGAAAGTTTAGGAAAAAATTCTAAAGGTATTTTACCCATGATTTCAAGCATGCCAAAAGATAATCATAGTTTAATGCAATTATACTTAGACGGTCCTAAAAATTGTTTTTTTACTTTTTTTGATGTTAATGATCATAGCGGTCAAAAAATAAAAAACTCACAATTATTAAATTCTTTTAATTATTTAAAAAATAAGAATTTATATCAAATTAAATCAGCTCAAAAAAAAGCTACGGAAAATGTTTTTAGAACAAAGAAAATCCCTTTTCGAAGTTTCAAAGTTTTACAGCGTTCGGAAGAGGCTTTGGGGGAGTTGTTTACTTTTTTTATGCTAGAAACTATTCTTTTAGGAGATGCAATGAAAGTAAATCCTTTTGATCAGCCTGCTGTAGAATTAATAAAAACGGAGACAAAAAAAATTCTTACAAATTAAAGTTTTCCAAAAAATATTCTTGATAATCCATAAGTTCTATCTAAAATAATTTTATAATTAATTGGAAATTCATCTTTTGTTTTTTTATTTCTGTGAATTATTAGCAAACCATTATGTTTTAAGATTTTTTTTTCAAAAATTAAACCTAATAATTCGTTTATCTTATCCTCTTTATAAGGAGGATCCATAAAAATTATATCAAACTTAATTTTATGATTAATATTACTTATGAAGTTAAAAACTGTTTCATTAAATATTTCCATTTGATTGTTACAATTTAATGAGTTTAAGTTCTTTTTTAAAATTTTATACGCAGGTAAATAGTTTTCACAAAAAATAACTTTCGATGCCCCTCTTGATAAGCATTCAAGTCCAAAAGAACCTGATCCTGAATATAGATCTAGTATCAATGAATTTGAGATTTCATTTTGAAATAAATTTGAATGTTTTAAGATATTAAATATAGACTCTTTAACCATATCTCTTAATGGTCTGGTATTTTTATCAGTTGGTAAAAGAATTGTTTTATTCTTAAATTTTCCAGAAATTATTCTCATATTTAAGTAACCTTGTAAGCAATATCTTTTCTAAAAAAACCACCTTTCCAATCTAGATCATTCAAAATTTTTATAGCTTTATCTTTAGAATTTTTAAAATTTTCAGTAGTCACTATGATATTTAATACTCTCCCACCAATTGCTAAATATTTATCGTCTTTAATTGCAGTTCCTGCATGAAATATGTATTCATCTCTATCAATTTTGAGATTTTTTAAACCATTAATTATTATATTTTTTTTGTAACTCTCTGGGTATCCATTTGAACATAAAACTATACATACACTTTTTTTATTCTTCCACTTTATGTCTATATCTTGTAATTTTTTATTACAACAAGCTAAGATTATTTCTGCCAAATCAGTATCTAAAATTGGTAAGATGGTTTGACACTCAGGATCACCCATTCTTACATTAAATTCTATCAGATAAGGTTCATTTTTGACTATCATCAAGCCTATATAAAGAAACCCAGAATAATTGCTACCAAGTTCTTTAATGCCATTTAATGTTGGTTGAATTATTTTTTCATTAATTTTTTTATCTAAATCATTTGTGTAGAGTCTTGAAGGCGAGTATGCACCCATACCCCCAGTGTTTTTGCCGGTGTCATTCTCACCAACTCTCTTATGATCTTGTGCTGTTTGAAAAAATTTATGCGTTTCTCCATCAGAAATAATAAAATAACTCATTTCTTCTCCATTCAAAAACTCTTCTATTAAAACGCAATCAGCTTTTCCAAAACGTCCACCAAAAATTTCTTTTACTGCTTTTTTTGCATCATCTAGATTTTTGCAAATATAAACACCCTTTCCAGCCGCTAGCCCGTCAGCTTTAACAACAATCGGATATTGAATAGAGGATAAATAATTTAATGCCAATTCTTCCTCATTAAAAATCTCAAAATTAGATGTTGGTATTTTGTACTTTTTACAAAGTTTTTTAGTAAAAGTTTTTGATCCCTCTAATTGAGAACTAATCTTATCTGGACCGAATATTTTAATTTTTGTATTCTTAAAATACTCAACAATGCCATCTACAAGAGGTTTCTCTGGACCAACGATAACTAATTCAATTTTTTTTTGCTCGCAAGTTTTATGAATTTTTTCAAAATCTGTTATATCAAGATTTATGTTTTCAGCGATTGTCTCTGTTCCAGCATTCCCAGGGAAACAGAATATTTTTTTTACTAATTTCGACTCTTTTAGTTTAAAACAAAGCGAATGTTCTCTTCCCCCACTTCCAATAATTCCAATGTTCATATATATTTTATACAACTAAATAATGAAAAATAAATTAGCTAAATTAAAATATATGCCAAATAACTTTGAAATAATCGAAAATGGCGATCACGTTATTTGTGCAGTTTCAGGAAAAGAGATAAAACTTGAAAAACTTAGCTACTGGAACGTTGAATTGCAAGAAGCTTATTATTCATACGTAGAAGCTTCAAAAAAAAGATAAAATCAATAGATTATAATCTCCATTTATTATGCGTCCAGATCCATTGTTCTGGATTCAACAATATTTTACGTTCTAACCAATTATTAAGCTTTTGAGTAATACTTTTAACATTTTCTTCATCACCAAAATAAATTGGATCTTCAATTATCATATCAAAAAAAATTTTATCCTTTCTTTGGATATAAATTGGCACAACTGGACATTTATATTTTTTTACCAGTTGCCCTGGAATAGTAGTTGTGTAAGTAGGATTATTAAACAAAAGTAGTTTATCACCTTCAGAAACACGTTGATCAATCATCAAAGCTATAGAGTAATTTTCTGAAAATGATTTTATAATTTCTCTAACTCCACCAATTCCCTTTTTTATTTGGTTTTTACAAATAAAATTTTTTCTTAAATTTTCCATTGTTTTATTTAAAAAAAAATTATTTAACGGCCTGTAAATTGCTGAAAGTTTAATACCTGACAATTCTAACTGCATAGCCATTAGTTCAAAATTGTTAAAATGACCAGAAATAAAAACTACTGGCTTACCTTCTCTTTTGATTTTTTCTAATATTTCAATACCTTTAATATTGATAAATTTTTCTAATTTTTTTGATCTAAATTTTTCTATATACATGTACTCGGAAAATATTCTTCCATAATTTTCCCACATTTTTACTGTTAAATTATCCATATCATTATTGCTTATGTTTGGTAAACAATTTTGAATATTTTTTTTTATTATTTTTTTTGATCTAAAAATAGGTCCAAAAATAGATCCTATTTTTGCACCTAAATTTGAAGCATTTCCGTACCCTATCAACTTAAATATTAAAAAAAGTAATTTAATAAATAAATATTCAATAAAGTATTTTATACTTTTCATTTTTTATCCAGGATAAGGTTGTTAAATTCAGTTTCGTTATGTATTTCTAATTCCATTTCAATAAATCTGATATCATTTCTGAATTCTTTTTTTATCCTTAGGTAATCCTTCTCTGTGGTAATTATTTTTGCTTTATTTTTATCAGCAAATTTTTTAATAACATTAATATCCCTTTTATTGTAATCATAATGATCTGGAAATGAAAAATATTTCAGTATTTTAAAATTATTTTCCTTTAAAGTTAAGCTAAAGTTTTCTGGATTTCCGATTCCAGAAAATGCAACATAATTTTGAGAAATATCAAACTTATCTAAAGCTTTAAGCTTATAATTGCTTTCATAAATTTTAATATTTTTATTGATTTTAAAAATTTGTTCTCTTTTCTCTTCATTATTAATATCTGCACCATTTAAAAAAACTATATCAAATTTTTTCAGGGAATAAATATTCTCCCTTAATGGTCCTGCTGGTATGACCCACCCGTTACCAATCCAAGTGTTTGAACTAAAACAGCAAATTTTAATATCATAGCTAATAGACTTATCTTGCAAACCGTCATCAAATACAACAATCTGAAAATTTTGTTTAATAGCCTCATTTAAGCAATCTTTTCGAGAGCCTTTGGTTATAAGATTTGTTTTATTTTTAATTAATAATTGCTCATCTTTTTGCTCATTATAAAACTTTTTAGCAACAACACTTTTAAATTTTTTTTCGTTTAGCATATTATTGATTTTAATTGAAAGAGGAGTTTTCCCAGTGCCCCCAACATAAATATTACCGACACAGATGGTTTTTATATTAGAATTTTTAAAATTCTCACCATTTTTGAGATTACTAATTAGCGTTACAATCTTTGAAAATGGAAAGAGTAAAATTGCAAAAAAATCGGGTTTTTTTTTATCCCAAAATTTTGGTTTATTAAAAATCATTTTGCTAAAGCTTTGTTAATCTCTTTTATTGTATTAAAAAAAACACTGTCACCTAATTTTTTTACTTTTTTCACAACCGATTTTGTTTTGGTTTTACTTGTGAATAACTTATCAATACTCTTACATAAGCTTTTATCATTTACTACTTTTGTAGATAATTTAATTCTATCTAAGTAATTGTAAATATTTTTAAAGTTATGAACATTAGGTCCGTGCAGAACATTACAGCCATGCCTTACAGACTCCAGGGGATTTTGACCACCGTGATTAACTAAAGATCCACCAATAAATACTATTTTAATAAGATTAAAAAATTTTTCGGTTTCTCCATAAGTGTCTACCAAATACATGTCTAAATCTGAGGGGATTTTACTTTTCCAGCTATGTCGATGTACTTTTAAATTTTGATCTTCGATCATTCGAACAATTTCAGCTGATCTATCAATGTGTCTTGGGATAATAATAGTAAAAAAATTTTTATATTTATTTTTCAAGTTTTTATGCACTTTTAGAAAAATTAATTCTTCTCCTTCATGTGTACTTGATGCACACCAAGTTTTTTTACTTAAAATAATATTTCGAATTTTTGTGGGTAAAGAAAGATTTTTATTTTTATTCTGTATAAATTTTAAATTACCAAAAAATTTTATATTTTTTACTTTAAAGTATTTTAAATATTTTACTGTTTCTTGATTTGAAACAAGGGATTTTTCGAAACACTGGAAAATTTTTTTGCTAAATTCTCCTAATTTTTTCCATCTATTGAAAGACTTTTTTGTAATTCTTGCATTTAGTAGAAATATTGGAATTGATTTTTTTTTTAAATTTAAAAGCATATTTGGCCAAATTTCTGAGTCTATAAAAATTGCTAGGGAAGGTCTCCAGTAATTTATAAATTTTTTTGATATATGGTTTGTATCTATTGGATAAAATTGATGTATTGTTTTTTTAAACTTAAACTTCTTTAAAACATTCGCAGAACTTAAAGTTGATGATGTAATTAATATTTGATCTATTTTTTTATTTTCTTCTAATTTAAAAACTAATGGAATTATACTTGAAATTTCACCAACACTTGCTCCATGAAACCAAATCAATTTTTTTTTTATTTTTTTCTTTGAAAAAACACAAAACTTTTCTTTAAACCTCTTTAAATCTTCTTTTTTTTTAACAATTCTAATTAAAACTATTATTGGTGATAATATGAAAATTATATTTATTAAGGTTCTATAGATAAATAATACCATCAATTTTGTTTAACTTGTTTTTGGTAAAAATTTTTATAAATTCCAGAATTTTCAATTAATTCTTTATGATTTCCTTCAGCTACAATATTTCCCTTATCAATGACAAAAATTTTATGTGCGTTCAATATTGTAGATAATCTATGTGCAATTACTATAGTTGTTTTATTTTCTGTTAGAATTTCCATTGCATTTTGAATTTTGCTTTCGGTTTCAGCATCTAATGACGATGTAGCCTCATCTAGAAGAATAATAGGTGTTTTTTTTAGCATAGCTCGAGCTATTGAAATTCTTTGTTTTTCTCCACCAGACAATCGTACACCATTTTCTCCTATTATCGTGTCATACTGCTCAGGAAGTTTACTTATAAAATCTTTAGAGAATGAATTTTTTGCTACAATCTCAACCTCTTCATCAGACGCATTTTGATTTGCGTACAAAATATTATTTTTTATTGTGTCGTCGAAGAGCGTAATATCCTGTGTAACGATAGAAATATTTTTTCTAAGATCGTAAATACTTATATCGTATATTGACTGCCCATCAATTTTTATATCTCCCTTTTGACAATCATAAAATCTAGGTAATAAATTTATTATTGATGATTTTCCTGCTCCAGTATATCCAACAAGAGCAGTCATTTTTCCACCTACAATATTCATATTTAAATTATGAAGAACAGTGTTTTCTGATGTGCCATATTTAAAATTACAATTTTCAAATTTTATATCGCAATTTTTAATCTCCAGACCTTTTTTTGTTTCAGTTTCAACAATTTCATTTTTTGTATCTATTATTGGAATTATTCTCTTTGCAGCTGACAGACCTGTACTTATACTAAGATTTAAGGTCGCTAGCGATCTAACAGGTTGATAAGCAAGCATCATTGCTGCTAGAAATGAAAAAAAATTATTTATTGCTAGTTGATCATCAATTATCAATTTCCCAGAGTAAAAGATAAGTAGTGCTATCATTATCCCAGTCAAAACTTCCATAATTGGAGAAGCTCTAGTAAATACTATATTTATTTTTTTTGCTTTTTCTTTAAGACTATTTAAAAAAACATCTGTCCTATTTACCTCAAATGTTTCTTTTTGAAATATTTTTATAAGTTTGTGATTTTTAAAAATTTCCATTAAATGCTTATTAAGTTCACCAGATTTAATTTGAGCTTCTGTTGTTACTTTGCTTATTCTTTTTCCTAAAGTTTTTGCAGCTAAAGATGCCAAAGGTATCATAATTATTGCTATAAGCGATAATTTCCAATTTTGATAAAACATAACAGTTAAAAGTCCTATTAAAGTAATTGTATCTTTAAACAGATTTAGCAGAGCAGTACTTACTAGATTAACTATAAGTGATGTATCGTAGGTCAGATTTGAGATAAATTTTCCTGTATGCTTATTGTCAATAATGGATGTATCTGCTTTGACCAAACTAGATATCATATCTTTTTGAATATTTTTTTTAATATCTTCAGCAACTCCAATCATTATAACTTTTGCCAAATACAATGATATTCCTTTTGCAGAAAAAGCGATAATTATAGCTAATGGAATAATCCAAATAAGTTTCTGATCTTTCTCTAAAAATATTTTTTTAATAGCTGGATCTAAAAGCCAAGCAATAGAAGAAGTAGCAGCAGCAACTATCATTGACAAAAAAATTGAAGCTATAATTTTATTTACATATTTTTTTGTATAATCATTATATAATCTTGCTAAAGTTTCTTTAGTTGTCATCATATAATTATTTTGCCAAATAATAAATTTACAAATACTAAAAAGCCTAAAAAGTTATTCGATTTAAAAATTTTAAGACATATTGTTTCCTTATTAATATTTAATTGCAAAATTTGAAAAATAAATAAATGCAAAAAAATTAAAAACAAACCAAAAAAATAGATGTAAGAAAAAATCATACTAAGACCAATATAGAAAAGAGAAATAAAAAAAATAGAGTAGCATATAAATAAAAATAATTTTGGATTTTTTTTAAATTTTATTGATGTTGATTTAACTCCTATTATTTCATCATCTTTTAAATCTTGGTATCCATATATTGTGTCGTATCCTAATGTCCAAAATATGGCCCCAAAATAAAATATACATGGAATAATAGTAAGATTTTCACTTATAGCTGTCCAACCAAGTATCAAACCATAGTTAAATGTTATACCAAGAAATAACTGAGGCCAATAAGTGAATCTTTTCATGTAAGGATATGAAAATGCTAAGGGCATAGAGCACATTGCCAGTATTATGGTAAACGTATTAAATTGAATCAAAACTAAAAAAGCAATTAGGCAAAGAAATGCCGAATAAATTAGACCAAGTCTAACAGAAATTTTACCTGATGCTATGGGTCTTGTTTTAGTTCTTGAAACTTTTGCATCAAAATCCTTATCTACAATATCATTAATAATGCAACCAGCTGATCTCATTAATATTGAGCCACATAAGAATAATACTCCGTATTTTAAAAAAATTTGTATGTTGTTTGAAAAATCATAAGCTATTGTTAGACCCCAAACGCATGGCCAAAATAAAAGCATATATCCAATAGGTCTTTTTATCCTGGTAAGTTCAATAAAGTAATTAATTTTTTCCATTAAAATTTACTTGTAAATAGCAAACGGTAGATTCATAATCAAACTGATTCGTATGAATATTGATTATACCGTAACAGCACTCATGTTTCCCGCCATTCCACTTTTGATGGGTGTATATAGCAATAGATTTCATACTTTAAGTAAATTAATTCGAGAGCTCCACGATGAGCATGTTTATGAAAAGCATGTACCACCAGAATGGCAAAAACAATTTCTAAATTTGAGTAGCCGTATATCTATTTTAAGGTGGACTATAATGTTTGCTGCTTTTGGATTTTTGTTTAATATGTTAACAGTATTTGCTCTTTATTTAGATGAATTGTTTGTGGCAAGAGTTATTTTTGGTTCTTGTTGTTTATCAATGATAATTTCAATTGCATTTTTTATTAGAGAAATACAAATATCTACAAATGCACTTAATTTACATATGTCAGATATGGATGTAAAAATTGATTAATTAGGAACTATAATTGCGGGTCCAATAATTTTTCTTCCCTCTAAATCTTTATGGGCATTCACGGCATCTTTTAAGCCATACTTTTTAAAAATATCAATTTTTACCTTTTGTGTTTTCACCATTTCGAAAAGTTTATCAGCTGCTTCATCCAATTCTTTTCTTGTTGCAGTATAGTGCGCAATACTAGGACGAGTTAAAAATAGTCCTTTTGGTGCGATTAACTTTCCAACATCGAGAGGGTCAAGTTTTCCTGAGGCATTTCCAAAAGAAACAAAAGTCCCTCTCATTTTTAAACATCCGAGAGATTTTTCCATTGTTACTTTTCCAACACCATCATAGACTACTGGCAAACCTTCATCATCCGTTATTTCCATAACTTTTTTCTGAAAATCGTCTTTAGAGTAATTAATTACATGGGTACAACCAAATTTTTTTGCAATTTCTATTTTTTCATCAGACCCAACAGTTCCTATCACATCACAACCCAAACTTTTTGCCCATTGACAAAAAATTTGGCCAACGCCTCCCGCTGCAGCGTGAAATAATATTTTTTGACCTGATTTTACAGCGTATGTTTTATGTAATAAATAAAAAGTTGTCAGACCTTTAGTCATTAATGTTGCAACTATCTCAAGATCTATTCCATCTGGAACCTTTACTAAACTTTTGACAGGATAAATTCTATGTGATGAGTATGAGCCTATCGGTGCAGCAGCATAAGCAACTTTATCTCCTTCTTTAAAACCACCAACATTTTTTCCAATTTTTTCTATTATACCAGCTGCTTCTAATCCTATTCCTGATGGTAGTGGAAGAGGATATAAGCCTGATCTGTGATATGTATCGATATAATTTAAACCAATCGCTGTATGCTTAATAAGAACTTCACCATCTTTAGGATCTTCAAGCTTGATATCTTTTAGCTCCAAAACTTCAGGACCACCAGTTTTTTTTATTTCAATTGCTTGCACTATTTTACGAAAGTTCCATTATGATAATCATTCACAGCTTGTAAAATTTCAGATTTAGTATTCATAACGAACGGACCTCCTCTAGCAATTTGTTCATTAATGGGTTTTCCAGAAATAAGCAAGAATTTTGAATTAGAAATGCTTTTTACTTTAAGATTTTCACCCTTCGATAGTAAAATTAAATTTGAATTACTAATTCTTTCATGTTTCTTTTCTCCAATTTGGATTTCACCATTTACTAAATAAATTAGTGAGTTGTGAGTGATAGGAAGATCAAATACAAACTCTTTATCTTTATCTAATTCTATATCAAAATAAATTGGTTCTACATTATGACCTTTGATTGGACCTTCAGCTTTTTCAAATTTACCCGCTATTGTTTTTACAGTCTTATCCAGATCCTTATGTATTTGCATTTCCTTAGAGTCTATATAGATGTATTCAGGTTTACTCATTTTCAATTTAGCAGGCATATTAATCCATAACTGGAAACCTTGAAGCTTTCCTTCGCTCATTGCAGGCATTTCGGAATGAATGATGCCGCTTCCAGTTTTCATCCACTGAACGTCGCCAGCTTTCATTTTGCCTTTTCCTCCAGTGCTATCCTTATGTTCAAATTCACCGTGAAGCATGTAAGTTACTGTTTCAATTCCTCTATGGGGATGTGGAGGAAAACCGCCTATATAATCCTCTTTATCCTCTGACCCAAACTCGTCCAACATTAAAAATGGATCATAATAATTTGGCTCTACTCCAATACTTCTTTTTAATTTTACACCAGCACCATCTGAAGACAGAATAGGCTTAATTATTTTTTTAACTTCAGTATTTTTCATAGTTAATTAACTTTGTTATCTAAGCTAAATTTTTTTGAACCATTTACAACAAGAAACAAAAATCCACCTGCTAGTGCAATATTCTTTAGAAAAGAGGTTAACTGCATTTGGTTACTAAAATCATTATGAAATATAACTGCTGTTGCCAAACAAAATAAACTTAAAAATGCCGCAGTAATTTTTGTCTGATATCCAATTATAATTAAAATTGGTCCTAATATTTCTAATATTATTGCTGGGATTAAAAGTACTCCGGGCATTCCGTATCCTTCAATCCAGTCCAAAGTACCATCATAATTAGTTATTTTAAAAATTCCATTTATTAAAAATAATGCTGAAATTAAAATTCTTGCTAAGAGATCGAAAATATTTGTCATAATAGTTATGAAATAATACTAAATTAAATTATATCAAGTAATTCATTTAAATTTTTTAATTCATTTTTTGGTGAATAATCTAAATTATCAAATATATCATTATTTCTGTTGATCCAGAAACAATTATACCCAAAGTTTCCTCCTCCAGAAATATCCCATGTATTTGAACTTAAAAAAGCAATCTCACCTTTATCTATTTTATATTTTATAACAGGGATTTCGTATACTTTTGAACTTGGTTTAAATATTCCAACCTCCTCTATAGAAAAAATATCATCAAATAAGTTTTTCATGTCATTTTTTTCAACTAACTCATTAAGTAGAGAAGGTGTTCCATTTGATAGAATAGCAATTTTATAGTTTTTATTTTTTAGTTGTTTTAAGGTTTCTTTAACCTCTGGGTATGGAGATAAAATTTTATACAGGTCTAAAAGCTCACTTCTCATATTATTTTGTATTTTAAATTTTTTCATAGATTTGTCTAAGCTGTCCTCAGTTATTTGCCAGAAATTTTTATGTCTACTCATCATACTTCTAAGCCATGTATATTCTAACTGGGTTGTTCTCCAATAATTTGCAAAATTTTCCCACTTATCACCAATTTTACTTTTGCATTTCTCAGCTGCTGAATTTACATCAAATAAAGTTCCATAAGCATCGAAAATTATTGCTTTAAGATTTTTCATAAATTAACTTATTTAAATGAGTAATATTAGATTATTTTTTAATGAAAGTTTATATATAAATTTAAAATCTAAATTAGATAAAACTCAATCACACTATATTCATAAGGTGATGAGAATTAAAGAAGGACAAAATTTTAGTTTGTTTAATCAATCTGGAGAATTTGAGGCAAAAGTAGAAAATATAATAAGAGGAATTGTAGAGTTTTCAGTTGAAAAAAAATTAAGGTCAGCAGATAATCCAACAGAAATATGGCTTGCCTTCACACCTATTAAACTAAATTATCTCAATTTAATGATTCAAAAAGCCACCGAGCTTGGAGTAACCAGATTTATCCCACTGCTTACCGATCGCACTGTAGTGAGAAAGATAAATGAAAAAAGAATTAAAAAAATTATTGTTGAAGCATCAGAACAAAGCAATAGATTAAATTTACCAACTTTAGATAAATTAAAAAATCTTAGAGAATTTTTAAAAGAAAATATTGATATAACAATTCATTTTGGTGATCTTAATTCAAAAAATAAAAAAATTGATATAAAAAGAGATGAGCCGTTATGCATTCTTATTGGTCCAGA
>CACNHI010000004.1 GCA_902620265.1 uncultured Pelagibacteraceae bacterium
TTTTTGATCATACTCTTTAACAGTACCGATAATATCCAGTGTTATATGTTCACCAACTTTTGTCATAAAAAATTGTTAATTTTTTTTATAGTTTTTAATTTTCTCCAAGATTTTTTTCATTTCATCATCTGAAAGAATCTTGGGCTTTCCTAACTTTATTGCATTTATGTATTGATGACAAATATTTTCAATCTCTTGAGCAAGTTCAAATGCTTCGTTAAGAGATTTGCCAAATGCAACCTGGCCATGATTAGACATAAGGCAAGCTTTTCTTTCTTCAAGTGCACTAAGAATATTTTGAGAGAGTTCTTTTGTACCAAAGGTTGCATATTCTGCACATTTAATATTATTTCCACCTGCTAATGCGACCATATAATGAAATGCTGGGATATTTTTTCCGTGTGCTGAAACAGCTGTAGCATTTGCTGAATGGGCATGAACTATAGCTTTGGCATCTATTTTTTTAATATAAATATCTTGATGAAAGCGCCATTCTGAGGATGGATTTATTGTTTTGTCTGAAATTTTTTTTAAATTGTTTGTTTCGTTTAATTCAAGAAAAACTATACTTTCAGCTACTAAATCTTCATATTTAATACCCGAAGGTGTGATGAAGAAACCTTCAACTCCATCATTAATTCCTCTCATTGAAATATTACCAGACCTCAAAGGTGAAAGGTTTTCAGTATTAAGTTTTTTTGCATACTTAATTACTTCTTTCTTTATTTCTAACATTATTTTTTAAGTTTTTTATTAATTTCTCTTTCACAAAAAGATTTGATATCATCAATATTTTTACTCTTATCTAATTTTTTTTGGGCAATAATGCATGCTTTCATTGATTTATCTAAACTGTGAGATCCATATTCAATTCTTGAAATATAAAGCATAAAGAAAGCTATGATTAAAAATAATAATAAATATCTATTTTTTTTAATTTGATTAAAAATCATTTATAATATTTGCTATATTTTTTTTTGGTTTCCATTTTAATTTTTTTATTTTACTTATATCTGCAAATAAACAAGTTCTTTTTTTATTTTTTTTTAATAAAATTTTTTTATTTTTTTTTCTAGCAATAAGCTTTATTAAGTCTGAAATTAAAATCTTTTTTCCCGAACCTATGTTATAAATACCCTTAGCTTTATGATTAAATAGTATTCTTATAGCTAAACAAATATCTTTGGTACTAATAAAGTCTCGATAATGATTAACGTTTTTAAATGTATAATTTTTTTTATCAATTTTTTTTATTATTGATGGTACAACATAATCCTCGCTTTGATTCTTGTGCGTAAAACTAAATATTCTAGTAATACAATATGGTATATTATTTTTATTGAATATTTTTATAATATAGTTTTCTGCTCTTAATTTTGTAAGACCATATTTAGAAATTGGTTTTGTTTTTTTTGTCTCTTTTATTTTTTTATTTGAAAATCCATAAACATGTGAGGTGGAAGCAAAAAAAAACCATTTGATATTCTTTGATTTTAAACACTCGTCTACAAGAATTTTTGTTCCAATAAAATTTACTTTATTTGCATAACTATAATTACTTGATACAATTTTTGTTGGAACTACTGCTGCAAAATGGAATAGGAAATTAATATTTTTTTTGCTTATCCACTCCCTGACATCTTTTTTTTTAGTTATGTTGCCTTTAAATTTTATAAATTTTTTTGAAGAGTTATATTTTATAAATTCCGAGCCCAGTACACCTGTATGTCCAGTTATACCAAAATTATATTTCATCAATTTTAAGTAGTTTTTTTTCAAGAATATTAAGAGTTTCGTCGCTGATAGGGTTAACATGAATACCAATAAAGAAACCTCTATCCTCTACCTCCTGTGAATTAGGAAATTTATCTTTGCTTCCTTTTAACTTGTAAAGTTTTACTGAAGGTTGGTTTAGAAAATTTCCACTTATAATTGGCCTTGTCTCAATAAAATTATCATTAAGATATTTTAAAAATTTTTCCTTTTTTTTTAAAAAAGGTCTATTTATAAGAATTGGCAGTCCAAACCAACTCGGATCTAAATTTTTAATTGATTCAATAAAAGTGAATTGTCCTGCCCACTTTTTTGAATTTTTTAATTTACTTATTATCTTATTTCTATTTTTTTTTCTAATTTTTTTAAATCTATTAAGTCTTTTTAATTGAGAGTAACCGATTGCAGCTGATATTTCAGTCGGTCTTAAATTAAAACCAGAATTTATAAAATTAAATTTTTTATTAGAATTTTTTTTTAAACCTCTGTCCCATCCATGAGCTCTTAAAGAATGAATAATTTGAAAATTTTTTTTATCATTACATACAATCATCCCACCTTCGCCAGATGTTATCTGATGTGAGTAATAGAAGGAATAAGTACCAAAATCTCCAAAAGTACCCAAGTATTTTTTTTTATACTTTGATCCTAAAGATTCGCATGTATCCTCTATTAGATAAATTTTTCTTTTTTTTGTAATTTTTTTCAGTTCATCCATTTTAGTAGAGTTTCCTAACACGTGCACAGCCATTATTGCTTTAGTTTTTTTTGTTATATTTTTTTTAATTTGATCTATAGAGGCATTTAATGTTTTGGTATCAATATCTATAAACTTTGGTTTTAAGCCTGACTGGACTATTGGCCACAAAGATGTTGACCAGCAAAGAGATGGAATCAAACATTCGTCTCTATAATTAAGATGTTTTTTTTTTAAAGGGTTTATTAGTGCAAAAAAAGCTAATAAATTTGCAGAAGATCCTGAGTTAACCATTAATGCATATTTAGCACCAACAAATTTTGCAAATTCTTTTTCAAACTTTTTTGTTAAAACTGACATTGTAATTTGTTTTTTTAGGAGCGTCTGAGCTCCTGCTATTATATCGTCACTCGAAAATGAATCAGGTGTGAGCAAATATTTTTTTTTTTCGTTCTTAGAATATTTACTAATTAATTTCTTTAAAAATATTTTATCTTTTGAATTCATGCCTCTAATTAAATAATTTTTTTAAACCTTTTGTAGATGCTTCGCATATTCCTTTTTCAGTAATAAGACCAGAAATATATTTTGCTGGTGTTATATCAAATGCAAGATTCAATGATTTACTTTTTTTTGGATATATAAGAATTTTTTTGACATTATTATTTTCATCCAACCCCACTAAATGTGATAATTCTGATGAATCTCTTTCCTCAATTGGTATATCATTGTAATCTTTGATATCCCAATCAATTGTAGAGCTTGGAAGGGCAACATAAAATGGAACTTTGTTATCTTTAGCAGCTAATGCTTTAAGGTAGGTACCAATTTTATTACAAACATCCCCATTTCCTAAAGTTCTGTCAGATCCAACTATACACATATCTACTTTACCTCTTTGCATTAATAATCCACCAGTATTGTCTGCAATAAGTGTGTTTGGAACTTGCTCTTCGTTAAGCTCAAATGATGTCAGATTAGCACCTTGATTTCTTGGTCTAGTCTCATCTACCCATACATGAATAGGAATACCTTTCTTGTGAGCATGGTAAATTGGAGATGTTGCTGTACCCCAATTAATTGTTGCAAGCCAACCAGCATTACAATGAGTTAAAATATTCACAGTATCTTTTTTTTTATTATAAATTTCCTCAATTAATTTAAGACCATTTAGTCCAATTTTTTCACAAAATTTTTCATCCTCTTTGCAAATTTCTTTAGCTTCATTTAAAGCAATTTCAAAAATTTTGTCACTGTTAACTCCTGATAATTTGTTCATCATTCGATCAACTGCCCATTTTAAATTAATTGCAGTAGGCCTTGAATTAATAAGTCTCTTTGCTGAATTTTTTAAAAAGGATTGATCATTATTTTCCAAAATTGACAATACCAGTCCATAAGCAGCTGTCGCACCTATTAATGGTGCTCCTCTTACTTCCATTATTTTGATTGCATTTATTGCATCATTAGCTGTTTTAAGTTCCTTAATTTCAAATATATGAGGTAGTTTTGTTTGATCAATGATTTTAACAATATTATTTTCAAACCAAATAGTACAGTATTCTTTTGAATTAATTTTCATTTTTAATTCTATCTAAACTTTTTTTAGGCCAAATTTTATCTCTATCATAAAATTTTTCGTAGCAAATTTTTTTATCCTTTACCTCAATCCATGGATCCTTGTCTTTCAAAAAAATATGAGCTTGTGGTGTAATGGAATTTTCCAAAGTTTGGGTTCTGATTGCAATTCTGCCTTGCGAGATGTTATATTTACAATAAACGTAAACACCACAAATAATACAAAAATAAGCATTCACACCTTTTCCACTACCTGTTGGAAGTTCTATAGATGCAACATCACCCTTGACCTCCAAGTCTTTTTCTAAAACCATAGTGTGAATTACAAAAGATGATCCAGTAGAAATTTTACAATCCTTACAATGACAAGCCTGTGTAAATAGTGGCTCATCTTTAATTGTATATTTTACATTTCCACAACCACATCTACCTTTAAGTTCTTTTTTTTTTATCACTTTGACAAAACTCTTCCTGCAATATGTTTTAGTTTTTTTAGAGTTTCTTTTGTTCTTTTTTCTGGAGAAGTAATTATTGCCACATCTAAACAGTTATTAGTTGGGTCATTCGGATCAATATGCTTTTCATAATTGTCTATTAAATTTTTAATCATTTCTTTTGCCTTGGCTGCATTATCTAAAAGTACTTTTATAACTTTTTGAACATCTACATTTTCATGATCTGGATGCCAACAGTCATAGTCTGTTACCATTGATACTGACGCATATCTTATTTCTGCCTCTCTAGCTAATTTTGCTTCGGGCATATTTGTCATTCCAATTACATCTGCATTCCAACTTCTATATAAATTGGATTCTGCTAATGTTGAAAACTGCGGTCCCTCCATTACTATATATGTACCTCCTCTTTGATAATCAATATTAGATTTCTTGATTGACTCTTCGCAAGCGTTCATTAAACCATTAGATGTGGGATGGGCCATTGAAACATGCGCAACTATCTCATCATCAAAAAAAGATTTATTCCTTGCAAAAGTACGATCAATGAATTGGTCTACGATAACAAACTTTCCTGGTGGTAAATTTTCCTTTAAAGATCCAACAGCAGAAATCGATACTATATCTGATACTCCTAGTTGTTTTAGAGCATCAATATTTGCTCTAAAATTTATTTTAGAGGGCGAAATAAAATGTCCTTTACCATGCCTTGGTAAAAAATAAACTTCTTTTTGATTATATTTGGTTTTTAATATTTTATCAGATGGTTTTCCCCATGATGTTTTTATTTCTAGAAACTCGCGATCTTTGAACTCCTCAATATCATACAAGCCACTTCCACCTATTATAGCTAATTTGTTTGTCATATTATTTAAAATGATTTAGTTATTTATAACGCATATATTTATGGATTTAAAAGATTATATTAGATCAATACCTGACTATCCTAAAAAGGGAATTTTATTTAGAGACATTACAACTTTAATAAAAGATGAAAATGCATTTTCACACTGTATAGACTTAATAGTTGAAAAATCTAAAAATTTTAATTTTAATAAAATTGCTGCAATAGAGTCTAGGGGGTTTGTCTTTGCATCAGCGGTATCATATTTAATTAAAAAACCTCTTATAATGTTGAGAAAAAAAAATAAGCTTCCTGCTGAAACTTATTCTATTGATTTTGAACTTGAGTATGGAAAAGCTACTATCGAAGTACATAAAGACTCTATAGGTAAAAACGATAATATATTAATAATTGACGACTTGATTGCGACAGGTGGGACAGCAGAGGCAGCTGCAAAATTAGTAAAAATTTCTAATGGAAACACATCGGGATTTATTTTTGTAATTAATTTATTTGATCTTGGAGGAAACGATAATTTAAAGAAACAAAATTATAGAGTTGAAAGCTTAATTGAATTTCCTGGTCACTAATCAAAATGATAAAAAAACTATACTATAAAATTTTTAAAAGGGATAAAAAAAATATTTATAAAATCGAGAATAAAATTAAATATTTTAATGAAAAATATGAAATAGAATTAGTCAAAATAAATAACGCCATAGATGATAAAAAAGAATTAAATCTTTTTCATTCTGGGCCTCTTGGAGACTTAATTTATTCTTTTCCATTAATAAAAAAACTCTCTGAAAGGCATAAATGTAATCTTTATGTTAATTTAAATAAAAAGTTTACATATGAATACTATAAACATACAGGCAAAGGATTTTATATTGATGATAGAACTTATAACTTTTTAATTCCTCTTTTAGAAAAACAAACTTTTATCAGTAAGTTTAAAAAATATGAAAATGAAAAGATAGATGTTAACTTAGATTTATTTAGAGAAATACCAATATCATTTACATTTAATTCACCTAGATGGTTTTTTGCGATTACAGGAGAACACTTTGATCTAAATAATCCAAGTTTATTTGTTGATGAACACGCAAAAATTAAAAATAAAATTATAATACTAAGATCATTTAGATTTAGAAATATTTATATTAATTATGATTTTTTAAAAAATTATGAGAATTTATTATATGTCGGTGTTGAGGAAGAATATCAGGATTTAAAGAAGAGTATTCCAAACTTAGAAATGTATAATTGCAAAGATTTGCTAGAAATGGCCCAAATCATTAAATCTTCAAAATTTTTTTTAGGAAATATGTCTGTTGGATATGCATTATCTGAAACCTTGAAAGTTCCGAGATTACTAGAAGGATGTCCTGAAACCCCATATGTGCAACCTGTTGGAAATAATGGTTTTGATTTTTTTTTTCAACCGCATTTTGAAAAATTATTTAAGTATTTAAATGACAAATGTTAAAAAGAAAAAAGTTGCTTTAATTGTAGGTGGAAGTGGACAATTTGGATTATCACTAAGTAACTTTCTTCTTAAGAAAAATTATAAAGTTAATATTACAACAAGAAATAAAGCGAAGCATAAAAAAAAGATTAAAAAAAGTATCTTAGTACATAATTTAAATATTTATAATTTAAAGAGTATTGATAAAATTATTAAGAAAACAAAACCAAATTATATTTTTTATTTTGCAGGTCAAAGTTCTCCTGCAAAATCATTTTATAAAAAGAAAGAAACCTATTTAAGCAATGTTGTTGGTTGTAGGAATTTTTTATCAATATTAAAAAAAAACAAACATGATTGTAAATTTATAAATGCTGCCTCATGCGAAATGTACGGGAATATAAAAGGAAAAATTAAAATTAATTCTCCAAAAAAACCTGTGAGTCCATATGGATATTCGAAAGTTAAATCGTTTAATATTACAAAGAAATACAGAGTAAAATATAAATTAAAAAGTTATAATGCTGTAATTTTTAATTCCGAGTCCTTTTTAAGGCCAAATGATTATTTAATACCAAAAATATGTATTGCAGCATTAAATGCTAAAAAATTTCGAATTAAAACAAAATTTGGAGATTTAAATATATCAAGAGAATGGAATTGGTGTGATGAACAATCTAAATATTTAATTAAATTTGTAAAAAATAAACCACAAGATTTTATTTTATCAAATGGTAAATCTTTTAAAGCTATACAGATGATAAAATATGCATTTGACTATTTAAAACTTGATTATAAGAAATTTGTATTATCCGATAGTACTTTTTTTAGAAAAAAAGAAGTTAAAACAAAAACCTCTGATTACAAAACTTGTTTGCTAAGAAATAACATCACTAGATATGATAAAATTTATGGTAAATTTCTAATTAAAAATATTATTAAATATTATAAAAAAAAAATATAAAATTTTTAGTTTAAATTCTGAACCAAGATTTTTTTCCAATAATAGAATTATAAATACCTTTTATTCTCATTTCATATATTTTTCGTTTTTTTTTTTTCATTAATATTTAATATATTAAATATTTTATTAAAGCGCTTATAAAATTCAAAGATATGTTTTTAACAGCTATTAAATATCCATAATGCTTTTTATTAAAGTAAAACTTTGACCACATCCAATGCCAATTTCTTAGTTGCTGAATTGGTTCATTTTCACCAATACCTCCAGAATGTTCAATTAAAGATTTTGTAATAACAAAAATTTTTTCACCTTTTTTTTTCGTTCTTATACATAGATCATCATTTTCAAGGTATAAAAAAAAATTTTCATCAAAAAAATTATTATCCTGATATTTAGATTTATTTATTAACATTGAAAAGCCATCAATAGTATCGACCGATATAATATCGTTATTTTTGAAGTCCTGTTTTTTTTGTCTAGTCTTAAAATTAGGATAGTCTTTATTAATATTTAATGGAGTAACAATTGCAAAGTCTTCTATTTTTTTTAAGTAATTAAGTAATATTTCAAGTGTATCTTTTTTAAATCTAACATCTGGATTTAATATATATGCATATTTTGTATTACTTTTTTTAATACCTATATTATTTGATCCTCCCATTCCAAGGTTTTCTGACATTACAATCTCAATATTGTCATAATTACTCTCTAACATTTTTTTTAATTTTAAATTTTGTGAATTTTCGACAATTATTTTTTTTGAATTTTTAGGAAGCGAGCTTAAACAGTTATTGATAATTTTCTCGCTTTGATGTGTAACTATAATAAAAGTAATTTCATCAATGTGGATATTCATGAATAATTAAAACTATACTTAAATAACCAATTATTGTAAAAAAAAATATGAAGAAAGTTGTAGTCACTGGTGGTTTGGGCTTTATAGGTAGTAATTTGATCAAAATTCTTCTGAAAAAAAAATATTTTGTCATTAATGTAGATAAGGTCACATATTCCTCAAATTTTTATAATGTAAGAGATTTTTCGAAACACAAAAATTATAAATTTTTTAGATCAGATATTAATAACAAGAAAAACATTTTTAAAATTCTAAATAAATACAAACCTAAAGCTGTATTCAATCTTGCTGCAGAGACGCATGTTGACAGATCAATAGATGGTCCTGAAAGTTTTATTAAAAGTAATATTCTTGGTGTTTTTAATTTATTGCAAGTTTTTAGAAAATATCATTATAGTTATAAAAATACTTTGTTAATTCATATTTCAACAGACGAAGTTTATGGAGATGTATTGTCTGGCAGATCAAAGGAAGATGACGCTTATAAACCTAGTTCACCTTATGCAGCATCAAAAGCATCTTCTGATCATTTGGTATATTCATACATAAGAACATTTAAAATCCCGGCAATAATAACTAATTGCTCAAATAATTATGGACCTAGGCAACATCCAGAAAAACTTATTCCTAAATTAATTTATAATATTTTAAATAATAAAACTTTACCAATCTATGGCAAAGGCACAAATTCAAGGGAGTGGATATTTGTTGATGATCATTGTGAGGCTTTGATTAAAATACTGGAGAAAGGAAAAGCTGGTAATTTTTATAATATTGGATCAAATTTAAACCTAAACAATATTAAAATTTGTGAAAAACTTTTAAAAATTGCAAAGAATAAAATTAGAACAGGAAAAAATGTAAAAATTAAATTTGTAAAAGATAGACCAGGTCACGATGAAAGATACGCTCTTAATAGTAATAAATTAATAAATAATATAAAGTGGAAACCAAAAATAAATATTTTAAATGGATTAAAAAAAACGTTTGATTGGTATTTAAAAAATCCTGGATATTTTTCAAATATAAAAAAAAGAGATATAACTGAGAGATTGGGAAGTAAATTTGAATGATAAAAAAAGGTATTATATTATCTGGTGGAATGGGCACAAGAATGAGTCCACTTACAAAAGCAGTAAATAAACAATTGCTTCCTATTTATGATAAACCACTAATTTTTTATCCTCTTTCAATTTTAATGTTAGCAAAAATCAAAGATATATTAATTATTGTAAATAAAGGTCAGCTAAGCCAATATAAAAAAATTATTCCTAATGGTAGTAATTTTGGAATTAATATCACTTATCAAGAACAATCATCGCCTCGAGGTTTGCCAGATGCATTTATTTTAGGTGAAAAATTTATTGGTAAAGATAATGTTGCATTAATTCTTGGTGATAATTTTTTCTATGGTCAGAATCTGACAAAACAATTACTAAATTCAGTAAAACTTAAAAAGGGTGCAAAAATAATTTTACATAAAGTAAGTAAACCTGAACTTTACGGTGTTGCTAAGGTTAATAAATATAAAAAAGTAATTAACATTAAAGAAAAGCCGAAAAAATTTCTATCAGATCTTGCAATAACTGGTTTATATTTTTTTGACAACAATGTTATTAAATATGCCAAACAGTTAAAGCCTTCAAAAAGAAAGGAATTAGAAATTGTTGATTTAATCAATAAATACAAAAAAGATAAAAAATTAAATGCTGATTTAATTGGAAGAGGTGGAGCCTGGTTAGACTCAGGGTCAATTGAAGACTTTTATAAAACTAGTTCTTTCGTGTCGGCAATTGAAAATAGACAGGGCTTTAAAATTGCGTGCTTAGAGGAAATTGCATTAAATAATGGTTGGATTAAAAAATCTAAATTAAATGATGCAATAAAGTTTTATGGTGATTGTGAATATTCAAATTATTTAAAAAAACTATAAAAATCTTAACATAAACTTTTGGTAGCGGGAAGTGGGATCGAACCACTGACCTCGGGCTTATGAGTCCCGCGCTCTAACCAACTGAGCTACCCCGCCATTAATTGATTTTGATTTATACTACTTATTTTTTTTCATTCAAAGAATAAATATTAAAGATTAATATTAAATTTTGATGGTTTCCAATCTTTTGGTGCTAATTCTAAATCTTCGAACTCAAATGCTGGAGCAACAGTGCATCCAATTAAACTAAATAAACCTGAAGTTTTCATTGCAAACCAAGTATTTTTTTCAATGTTAAATATAAAATTATTTTTTGAACCAATTTCATTAATTCGAAATTCATCTCCATCCTTGGAAGTATAAATAATCAAGGGACTGCCTAAATAAAAATGCAATGTTTCATTTTTGGTTATTCTATGCCAATGAGAATGTTGATGTCCCTCTAACATAAAATAAATATGACTTACATATTTTGTTTTAAATACCTCAGCATAGTATCCACCCTCTGGATGAGGCACCATTTTATGGAGATCAATAATGGATTTTACAATACTCATTAATTCAAATTCTACTTAAATATTTTTTATCTTCATCAGATAACATAATATTAAGAGAATTCATTGAAAATCTTAATTCTGATTTATTTTTAGGTCCAATAATTGCATAAGATGGAAATTTTTGGTCCAATACCCAAGACAAAGCTATGTCATTTGATGAGCAATTATATTTATAAGAAAGTTCTTCAGCTTTTTTTCTTTTTTTTATATTTTCTGAATTATTAAAACAATCTTTAAGATATCTATGAAACTTTCTTTTTAAAAGTTTTTGTATAAAATTTTCTTTGATGAAAAATCCTCTTGCCTGACTAGACCATGCAAAATGAGTAATTTTGTTATTTTCTAAATATTTAATATAATCATAGTCAGAAATACTTAAGCAATCTGGCCAAAGCGGTTTTTCCATTTTAGCTAATGAAAATTGATTGTTTATTATAGAAAAAGGAATTTTATTATTCTTCTTTGACCACTTTAATGATTCATCAAACCTTTCTTTAGAAATATTTGAAATTCCAAATAATTTGATTTTTCCTAAAGATTTAATATCATTTAGTGCATCAACATATTCACCAATTGGTACCTGCTTGTTATGATGATGCAAAATTAATATATCAGCAATGTTTGACTGTAATCTTTCTAAAGATATTTGTAATAGACTTAATATTTCTGATGGTTTAGACCTTTCTTCTCCAACTTTTGAAATTAAAACAATATTTTCTTCTAAGCCTCTAGATTTTATCCATTTTCCTAAAAATTTTTCACTTTCACCACTTCTGTAATAAATTGAATTATCAAAAGTATTTCCGCCATTTTCGTAATAAAAATCCCAAAGTTTTGAAGCAGAAGAATATTTTTTTTGTTTGTCGTTACCGAGAATTATTTTTGAAATTTTTTTTTCTAATCCAGTGATTTCACCAAATAACATTTATCAAAACTATTTTTTAAGTTGCATATTTCCAAGATAAAATAAAAGAAAACAGTATTGCAAGAGTGCATAAATAGTTATTGGAACTAAATATTGAATTTCCGAAAAAATTAATGCACCAACTACAAATCCCATTGCACCATTTTGTAATAAAGCTTCAATTCTAATTGCTCTCTTTGATGGCAAATCATGAATAAATACTTGCGTAATTACAAATGATGATGCGAATACCAAAAATAAAATTAAACTCATAATTACTCCAACATCATCAAAATAGGTTACTAAATTATCTTTTTCGGTATAAATAGCTATAAAAACTATAATTAAAAAAATAATAAATGCTATTCTATCAAGTGCAAATGTATATTTTTTTATAAAATTATTAAATTTTTCTCTAAAAAAAATTCCTATAAAAACTGGTAGTGTAATAAATAGAAATGTCTTTATGGAAAATACAAATAATTGTAAATCAAAACTTTCATTATATAAAAAATTAGAAAAAAAATTTAAATATAGTGGCACAGTTATAAAAGAAAATAACGCACATACTGAAGTTAAACAAATTGAGAGTGGAACATTGCCATTTGCAATTCTCGTTGCGTAATTAGACATTGCAGCAGATGGCATAATTAATAAAAGAAACACCCCAATTTGAAATTCTTTATCCATTGGAAAATAACTTATAACCATCAAACCAATCATAGGAAGAATTAATAATTGGCATAATATTCCTACAATAAAATTTTTTGGTTTTTTAAACACATCAAGAAATCTTTTAATGCTTAAATTAAGACCTAATGCAAACATAATAAAAAATACACCAAAAGGTCCTACTATTTTCACAAATTCCATAAAATTAATTTACATATTTTATTTTTATTACTAAGTTAAATATTTGTAAAAATTAAAATGTCAAAGGAAATTAGATTAAAATTTTCTACAGAAGTAGATGTTACTGATGTTTATAATACATTAACTAAAAACTATATTGAGATAATTACTGATTATTTTGAATTACAAAGAATATGGTTAAACAATGCATATATAACATTTAAAGATTTAGATAAATATTTTATTTTAATGAGCTTGGTAAGTAAGACGTTTGATAGTTACGCTGAGTATTTTATAAAATATGATTTTGAAAAATTTTATACGGTCGATCAGTATGAATTGAAAAAGTTTAATATTGTAAATATAGCTAACCAACTTTCAATATCCAAAGAGACTGCTAGAAGAAAAATTTTAGAATTAGAAAAAATTGGTATTATAAAAAAAAATAAAAAGGCAGTAATTATTAATAGAAGAGCATATAATCTACAAAAACCTTCTACATCTATACACTTAATATCTAAATTCTTATCAAATCTTTCAAAGCTATTACAAAAGTCAAACATCATTAATCAGCAAATTTCTTCTTTAGATTTGGAATTGTTAATTAAAAATAATTATACTCATTGTTGGAATTATTTTTTGAGATTTCAAATTGAAATGTTAACCAGGTTCAAAAAAATGTTTTTTAGAGATTACGAAACAGTACAAATTTGGGCAATGATTGTTTACAATCAAAATTTAGCTTTAACAAAAAAAATTAAAAGTTCTTCTAAATATCCTGATAAAGTAAAAGATACTTATCTAACTGAACTGTTATCGTTAACTGAAACGCTTGGCTTGAATGCAATGACAATATCGGACCTAACAGGTATACCTAGACCAACTGTAATAAGGAAATTAAATTTTTTAGTAAAAAATAAATATATTGATAAAAATAAAAATGGTTTATACGTTGTATCCAATTCAAATAACGTAAAAGAAGTTGATAAACATAGATTAGAAAATGTAAATAAAATTTCTGAAATGTGTTGTAAAATATTTAATGCTGCAAGAATTTATAAAGCTTAATATTAATTGCTAAAATGATGCTATTGCACCAGTAATTAATATTACTGAAGCTATCAAGCTTACGAAAATAATATTTTCTTTTTTCTCTTTTCGTTTTTCTTCTCTAACTTTATCCATAAGTAAATTTATATCTACTTTAGTATTTTTTTTCTCCTTAGAATTTTTTTCTATTTCAAAATCTTCGTTATCGATTATAAACGTTTGAGTTGATTTGTTTGTAACATTTTCTGACGACATTCCTAAATAAAGCATGTGAAATTAAATTTTACAATCTACAGGTTGTTCAATTTGAGGTTTCAAATAAATATTGAAGATCAAATTGGGCATACAATTTTAAATTGATTTGTAGTCTTTTTGGTTTAGGCTCTTCGTTTGTAATTCTGCTGCATGTTTTTGTTTAGCTACCTCAACAAATAATTGCTGATTATAGAGTTTTTCCTTAGGAATATCTCCGTCAATATATCCAAAAGTTAAGTTTTTTTTAAAACAAAAGGAGTAATTTCCTGATGTGGTTCTACCTATAATTTTATCATTTAAATAAATTGGTTCCTCATGGAGTAAAAGTGGTTCGCCAGGTTTGTTTTCCTTTAGTGTAAGCATTACGAACTGTTTTGAAACAGATTTTTCTTTAATCTTTAGTAATGCTTTTCTTCCTACAAAATCTATATTTTTTTTATAACTTATTGCAAAACTTAAACCTGCTTGATATTGATTTTCCTCAGGGGAAATATCATGACCCCAGTGCAAATAACCACTTTCCATCCGCATAATATCCATTGAATGCATCCCACAATGTGACATTTGAAAATTTTTTCCTTCCAAAATAATTATATTGTAAAGATTTTTTGCATCATTATTTTTGACGTAGAGTTCAAAGCCTAATTCACCCACATAAGATAATCTTTGAGCCCATACCTCTATTTCTCCAACTTTAATAAATTTTGCAGTACCAAATTTAAAACCTTCATTGGAGAGGTCATCTTGACTTAAATTTACCATCATATCTCGACTCTTGGGACCGAATAATCCAAAGCAACAAATATCATCTGTTACGTCATTTAGCTGTACTTTATTAGTTAAATATTTCAGAATATGTAATTTGTCATGCTCTCTTGTTGCAGCAGAGCTTACAACTTTAAAATGATTTTTATCAACACAAACAACAGTTAAATCAGTTTCTATACCACCATCATCATTTAGCATTTGAGTATAGGTTGCTTTACCTGGAATACATTTAATATTTGCAGTGCATATTTTTTGTAATTCATTATGAACTGTTTCACCTTTGAGTTCGAATTTTGAAAAGGAGGATAAATCAAAAAGACCAACATTTTTTCTTGCATTGATTGTCTCATATTTAGCTGATGGATACCAATTTTGATAATTATAACTATATTCATATTTTGGATCTTTCCCATTTAAAGAATACCACATAGGTCTTTCATAGCCAGCTGTTGCACCAAAACAAGCTCCAGCATCTTTTAACTCATTATGATAAGGAAGAAGTTTTTGATTTCGAGATGTGGAATGCTGTTTGTAAGGCCAGTGCATACCATATAAATCACCCAAAGTTTCTGTTATTCTATTTTTTATAAATTTAATTTCTGAGTGGAATTTTTGAAATCGTTTTATATCATAATTAAAAATATCCTCATTTATATGTCCATTCATCATCCATTCAGCTGTAATTTTTCCTACACCACCCGCACTGGCTATCCCTATACTATTCAGTCCGCAGCATACAAAAAAATTTTTAACTTCTGGCACTTCTCCTAAAAGTGAATTTGTATCAGGCGTAAAAGATTCTGGGCCTGCAAAGAATTTTCTTATTCCCGTTTTTTCAAGAATTGGAAATCTTTTCATACATGCATTTAGATAAGGCTCAAAATGTTCTAAATTTTCAGGAAACTCTCCAAAAGAAAAATCTTCCGGAACCTTGTTTGTTGCATCAAAGGCTGGTATTGATTTACCTTCGAAAATACCCAATAATAATTTTCCAGCATCCTCTTTAAAATAAGTTCTACTATCAAAGTCTCTTATTACAGGTAAAGTATTTGGAATTTCTTTTATAGGTTCAGTAATAACATAAAAATGCTCTGCAGGATAAAGTGGAATACTTACACCAACTTTTTCTCCAATTTGTCTTGACCACATTCCAGTTGCCAAAACAATATATTCGCAGTCTATTTTTTGACCATTTACAACAACTCCATCTATTCTTTTATTTTTAATTAAAATGTCATCAACAGGTGAGTCTTCAAATATTTTTGCTCCCTCTGCTCTTGCTGCTTTTGCAAGAAGTTGTGTTATCCCAGATGGATCTCCTGCTCCATCTCCTGGTATAAATATTCCACCTAATAAATCATCATTTTTTATTAAAGGAACTTTATCTTTAATTTGGTCTTTGTTTAAAATTTCGACTTTTACATCATAGAGTTGGGCAGTAGTTGCTTGTCTCTTTAGTTCTTCCCACCTGCCCTCCTCTTGAGCAATCGACATAGCGCCATTTAATCGAAGACCAGCTGAATGATCTATTTTTTTTTCTAGTTGTTTATATAAATCTAAAGAATATTTTCTTATTTTTGTTATCGTTGCAGATGGTCCTAATTGACTCACTAATCCAGCAGCATGCCAAGTGGTTCCTGAGGTAAGTTTATCTCTTTCTAAGAGAATGACGTCTTTCCAACCAAATTTTGCTAAATGATAAGCACAAGAGCAACCAACGACACCACCTCCAATTACAACCACTTTTGTGCTTTTTGGAAGTTCTTTTTTCATTTATTGGGAAAAATTAAATCATTTGTAATCCAACACCAGTTTTTGGATATGTATAAAGATTATAATTCGCTGTTAATTCACTTCCAGCTTTAATATCTTTTGCAGCAACCATAAAAAAATATTTTGCATCAGGTTTTTCTTGTAAATTAAAAAATACATTTTCGCCATCGTTATCATTTCCTGGAAATTTTTTTGTGGTAGCGTCTACATCTAAAACATCTCCAAACTTTAGTTTTGGTAAAGAGTCTGTTACCATTCTAACAACAGTTGGATCATCAGAATGATTGTAAAATCCTCCTAAAGGAGTTCTGATATATTTATTTTCAAATTGTTCATCTCTTATATGAGTGACACCTATAAATGTATTTTTTTTTATATTAACATTGGTAAATAAACCTAATCCCTCAATAGGTGAGTTTTTTATTGTTAATCCGTCTGGCAATGGCCTATACATTAATTACCCTTTTTGTCAGTTAATTGCTTTGTAGGGTGAAACATAGCTGTGTCCAAAAACATCTGCTACTGCTTTATATGTCACATCGCCCTTACAAACATTTAGCCCTGCAAGAAAATTTTTATCTTCACTAAGAGCTTTTTTATATCCATGTTTAGCTAACTTATTTAAAAAAGGGAGAGTTGCTTTGTTAAGTGCGAAGGTTGAAGTTCTTGGAACTCCTCCAGGCATATTCGCAACACAATAGTGTACAATATCATCCACTATATATGTAGGATTTGCATGTGTTGTTGGTTTACTTGTTTCAACACATCCGCCTTGATCGATTGCAACATCAACAATAACTGAACCACGTTTCATATTTTTTAACATTTTTTTTGTTATCAATTTTGGTGCCTCTGCCCCAGGTATCAAAACTCCACCAACCAACAAATCACACTCAGCAATTAATTTATTTAAGTCGCACTTATCACTAAGTTCAGGTATAATTTTATCACCAAACATATCAACTAATTGATCAAGTCTTTCTTGAGACTTATCAACTACATGAACTTTTGCTCTCATTCCGGTGGCAATTATAGCAGCATTCTCTCCAACAACACCACCACCAAGTATTACAACGTCTGCAGGGTCTCCTCCCGGAGCACCACCCAATAATACACCACGCCCCTTTTGATTTTTTTCTAAACAATGTGCGCCAGCCTGAACAGACATTCTTCCTGCAACTGCACTCATTGGTGCTAATAATGGTAGTCTTCCATTATTGTCTGTGACTGTTTCATAAGCAATACAAACCCCTTTAGATTTAATTAAACCATCTGTTAGCTCTTTTGCAGCAGCAAGATGCAAATAAGTAAATATAATTTGACCTTCTTTGATCATTTTAACTTCATTTGCTAATGGTTCTTTTACTTTTACAATTATTTCAGAGTCGTTAAATATATCTTCAGCTTTTTTAACAATTTTTGCTCCAGCATCTTGATATTGTTTATTTTCAAAACCTGCTTCGTAACCACCATTGTATTGCACTAAAACTTCATGACCGTTTTTAATGAGATCTCTAACACTATCGGGTGTTAAACCTATTCTATTTTCTTGTGGTTTGATTTCTTTAGGAACACCAATTTTCATATTCCTCCAAATGAAAATTAATTTTTTTTGCTTTTTGAATAGTTTGTTATCCCTGTTCTTAATTTTTCTATAATTTCATCAATGTGTTTTTTCTCAGATATAAACATTGGAGCTATTATTAGACAATCTCCAGTAGCTTTAAAGTTTACACCTGCCTCATAACAGTGTTTGAATGTTGTTAGACCTGCTACGCCTGGCTTTTTATCCATTTTAATATCAATTCCTCCCATCATTCCGTATCCTCTTATATTGTCTACAACATCAATGTCTTTTAATGAGAATAAACCTTCTTGGAAATAAGGAGACATTTCTTTTGCTCTTTTAAAAATATCATCTTTCTCAATAATGTCTTGTACTGCAAGAGCTGCTGCAACTGAGATTGGAATTCCAGAATAAGTATAACCATGAAATAACTCTATTGTACCCTTTGGTGCATTGTCTACTATGCCATCATAGATTTCATCTTTGCAAGCAACTACACCCATTGGACTTATTCCATTTGTTGTTGCTTTTGCCATGGTCATAATATCTGGTGTAACACCAAACTCTTGTGAACCAAACGCAGAACCCATTCTCCCCCAGCCAGTAATTACTTCATCAAAAATTAAAAGTATTCCATGCTTGTCACATATTTCTCTTAATCTTTGCAAATATCCTTTTGGTGGAACAAGTGTTCCAGTAGAACCTGCAACTGGTTCTACAATACATGCAGCAATATTTTCTGAACCAAAGTTTATGCAAATTCTCTCTAAATCATCTGCCATTTCAGCTCCTGTATCTGGTTGGCCGCTTACAAACTTATGCTCTGGTAAATGAGTATGCCTCATATGTAAAACACCAGGCATTAATACACTTGCAAATGTTTTTACGTTATTAATCATTCCACCAACAGAGGTAGCGCCAATATTCATGCCATGGTAAGCTCTCTCTCTACCAACAAATCTATATCTGTGGCCCTCACCTCTTGCTTTATGATAAGCAATAGCAATTTTGATTGCCGTTTCAACTGCTGTAGATCCACATATTGTATAAAATATTTTATTTAAATTTCCTGGTGTATGTTTTGAAATTTTTGTTGCTAAGTCGAATGATCCACCAAAACCTTGTTGGAAAGGTTGACAATAATCTAATACATTTAATTGATTTGTAATTGCATCAATAATTTCTTTTCTACCATGGCCTAAAGGATTGCAGAACAATCCTGAACTTGCGTCTATCATGGTTTGGCCTTCGTGATTTTTTAGATAACAACCTTTAGCTTCTGTAATTAGTCTAGGTCTTTCTTTAAAATCTTTATTAGATGTAAACGGCATCCAATGTTCGTTAAGAGAATTGGGAATTTTTGTTTTATTATCTGTACTCATAATTTTTGTAGATATTTAGTTTCTAGACTAATTATTAATTTTTAACTAGAAAATTTTCTTAGTTTAACACTTAGATAAAATTATACAACCTTAGATTGTTTAATCAAATTCTGAAGCTTAAATTAAACTAAATGATCATTTACATCAGTTTAATTTTGAATTTAAATATACATATAAATAATAATGAAAAAGGGGAAAAATGAAAAAAATAATTAGTTTTCTTCTAGGTTGTTTTGTTGCTTTAAACTTAACTATTTCTACTGCAAATTCTGCAGCAAATGAAGTTAGAGTGGCTTACTTTCTAGAATGGCCAAGTCCAAATTTAGAGGACATGATGAAAAAAAACTTTGCAAAAGCACTTGGTGTGCCAGTTAAATGGACTAACTTCACAAATGGTGGAGCTATGACAGATGCAATGCTAGCAGGTGACATTGATATTTCTTATTCTCAAGGATTAGTACCTTTTATAAACGCTGTTAAATCTAAAGCACCAATCAAGCTTGTAGATATAGCAATGGAATATGGAATGGGTGGAACAACTTGTGTAACATCTAATGCATCCGGTATTACAAAAGCTAATGCTACTGAATTAGAAGGTAAAAAAGTTGCTGTTCCGTTAGGAACAATGGCTGAGTATGTTTTCGATGAAAGTATGAAAGTAGTCGGTGCTGATAGAAAAAAAATGGATATCATTCAAATGGATCCTGAAGAAGGGGCTGCTGCTTTAGTAAGCGGTGATGTTGTGATGGCATGTTTATTTGGTGGTAACTCTATTAAAGCTGCAACTGCAGTTGGATCTAGATTACTTACTGTTCAAGAAGCAAGAGATGCTGGAATACTTGGAATAGATATTACTTCAGTAACTACAAAGTTTATGAAGGAAAATCCTGGTATGCTTAGAACTTTTATTGAAGTAACTCATGAAGCAAATGCAAGATATAGAGCTGGAAAAAGTGATATGAATGCAATGTCAAAAGCTTCAGAAATGAAAGTTGCTGATATGAAAGAAACTTTAAGTGGATTCAAATTTCTAACACCTGAGGAAACTAAACAGTCTATGGAAAGTGGAAATCTTGATGCATTCCTTAAAGGAATGGGAACACCAAGAGGAAACGTAGATACTAGTTTCTTACCTCTATAATTTGAAGGTAAATTAAAATTTAATAGGCGCCAATTTTTTAAATTGGTGCCTATTTTTTTTATTTAAATTTTTATATAAAGCATTTATGAGCGATCTTGTTTCTCAAAATTTAAATATGATTTTCAAATCTCCAAAAGGAGAAACCGTTCATGCATTAAAAGATTTAAATTTCACAATAAAAAAGGGAGAGCTTTTAACTGTTTTAGGTCCTTCTGGTTGTGGAAAAACTACACTCTTAAATATTGCAGCAGGCTTCATAAGACCGACATCTGGAACTATTACATTGGGTAGAAATGAAATTAATGGACCGGGAGTTGACAGAGGCATGGTATTTCAACAAGGCGCATTATTCGAATGGTTAACAGTTGCTGAAAACGTAAACTTTGGACTTAGAATGAAAAAAGAAGATCCTGTTTCAACTGCTAAAAAAGTTGAAGAGTGGTTAGAAATAGTTGGTCTTAAAGGTTTTGGTAATACTCCTACTTATCAATTATCAGGCGGGATGCAACAAAGAGTAGCTCTTGCGAGATGTTTAATTAATGATCCAGATTTAATTTTGATGGATGAGCCTTTGGGGGCACTTGATGCTTTAACAAGAGAAAAAATGCAGTCTCTAGTTTTAAAAATTTGGAAAGAAACTGGAAAAACAATTATTTTAATTACTCACTCAGTTGAAGAAGCATTGTTACTTGGTGAAAGATTATATGTGATGGCTCCAAGACCAGGAAGAATTCATAAAGAATACAATCTTCCTTTTGCAGAAATGGGTTTGAAAGAAGATTTAAGAGAAATAAAAAAAAATAAAGAATTTTCACAAAAAAGAGAAGAAATCCTTGAAATGATCTGGAACATGGAAGAGGAAATTATGGGGAAAGATAATTAAATGTTAACTCAAATATTAACTTTTCTAATATTCTTCGCTGTAGTTGGTTGTATTCTATATGGACGAAGATTAATAAGGACTGAAAAAGTAGATGCAGTATTTGGAAATCCCGAAAGAGCTTTAGGTGGTACTCACTGGGTAATTGTTGGAAGTAGCTTTTTACTTTTAATTTGGCTCTATTATTCTTGGGATATTGCTAAAGGATTTTATCCAAAATCTGCAAATGAACTGTGCCAAGTTGCAAAAGTGAATGACTCTCTTCTCGGATTGAAATATCAATTCCCAATTGAGCAAAGAGAGTTTAAAAGCACTTCACAAATCAAAAAAGAGAATAAAAATTTAAAATTAATTCAAAATGAAATTCAAAATTCTGAGGAACTAAATAGCCAACAAAAAACAATACTAATTAGTTACATAAGTAAAACTAATCAACTCATCCCATTACTTACAAATGAAGATTTATTAGAAATTGAGACCAAACTAAAAATAGATGATATCACTGGAAAAATTAATCTATTAACTGAAAATTTCCAAAAACCTGATTACCCGTTTGAAACTGAGCAAGAGTTCAATGAAAGACTGAAAGCTGTAGATGATGAAGGTGGTTGGGGTATTACTAAAGTAGATGCTGGGTCAGGATCTATTGAAAATACGTTAGAGGTACCTTTGGTGCCTGCAACAAATAGGGGTTTAAAATTTCATGCCGCCGCCCAAGAATTAAATTTAATAAGTGATGAATTTTTTAAGTTAAGAAATCATAACCCTCAATTTAAAAGCAAGATTAAAGAGCTAAAAGAGGAAATTAAATCTTATAGAAAAGGCTTAAGTGATAGTGAGGAAGTTGCTTCAACATACGCAAAGAATATTGTTAAGATTGCTAGAAGAATTGAATTTGCAAGTATCTATCCTCCGAATTCATTAGATAAGATGCAGGCAGCAATTGTCAAATTTGATAATGCTCAAAAAAAGGAACAAGGTGGATTGAGATTAATCGATATTTTATTATTTCCTGCAGGAACTATCGTTGCTAGTGGTCCTAGTTGTTCAGAACAAGGATCAGGTAGATGGCTACCTAAACCATCCGATACTTTCAATAAATTCATATTAATGTCAAAACCAAGTGTGGGATACAAAGATATTCCTCTATTGTGGATACAAATGGTTGATGTGAGTAAAATGATTGGCTTCATTTTGCCAGACTGGATTGCAGACGTTTTACCGGGTGAATATCCTGTTCATACTAAAGATGGAATAGTAAAACAGAACTTCAAAGGTGGAGTTCTAAAAATTGTAACTGGTGATTTTAATTTGTTTAAAATACCTGTGCCTTATGGACATATTTGGGATTCTTTTTTAAGAGTTTTTCTTGGATTAGTTTTTGGAATATTAATTGGTGTACCTCTTGGTCTATTTATGGGATTAAATAGATTTGCAAAAGGATTTTTTGATCCTTTAATTGAACTTTACAGACCTGTTCCTCCACTCGCATGGGCCCCACTTATTATTTCGGTTTTAGGAATTGATAATACAGGAAAAGTTTTTTTACTATTTATGGTATCATTATCAATAATGATAATTTCAGCAAGAGCGGGGGCATCGGGGACACAATTATCTAAGATACATGCTGCTCACTCATTAGGTGCTTCAAAAAAACAAATATTAAGACATGTAATATTTCCAAATTCCTTACCCGAAATACTCACGGGTATAAGAGTAGCAGTTGGTATGTGCTGGGGAACGTTGGTAGCTGCTGAATTTTTAGCAGGAACAACAGGAATAGGGTTCGTTGAAAATGTTGCAAAAAAATATTTTCAATATGAAGTTATATGGATAACTATTTTTATTATGGGAATGTTAGGTCTTTTGTTTGATGTAACACTACGTAAAATAATCGATAAAACTATACCATGGCGTGGAAAAGGCTAGGAATCCATGCGATTTTTTGATTGTACAACTTATTTTGATGAAGAGCTAATGATGGATGTACGATTTAATTTATTAGATAAATTTGTAGAAAAATTTATTGTTGTTGAATCAATTTATTCACATAGCGGGATTAAAAAAAAATTAAACTTCAAAATAAATAATTATAGTAAATTTAAAGATAAAATAGTTTATCTCGTAATTGAAAACGAACCAGAAGGTATTCTAGAACTCAAAAATGATAAAAACGACTCGGCTATTAAAAGAATTAATAGTTTAAAAAGAATAGAACAGTCATATAATTTCATGTTCAAGGGTATCCAAGACGCAAATGATGAAGATATTATTTTGTTAAGCGATAATGATGAGATACCAAATTTAAAAAAATTAAGCAGTAATTTTCTAAAACAAAAGATTTTAATTTTTGAACAACTTCTTTTTTATTACAAGTTTAATTTGTACTATGACTATATTCCTTGGTATGGAACAAAAGGTTGCAAAAAGAAAAAACTAAAATCTTTTTCGTGGTTAAGAAATTTAAAAAATAAATCATACCCTTTTTGGAGAATTGACACCTATTTTTCAGAATTAAAATCTACAAACGTAGAAATAATTAAAAATGGTGGTTGGCATTTTACTAATATTAAAACCCCGGAGCAAATATATGAAAAATTAAACAATTACGGACATCATAATGAATTTGAGAGTTCAGGAGTAACATTAGACAATATAAAGGATCATATTAAAAAAAAAGTTGTTACATATAATCATAAGGCAGATCAATCCAAACAGGATAAATATAATTTTGAGTATAAATTAAAAAAAGTTGATGAAGCTTTACTACCAGATTATTTGATAGAAAATAGAGATAAGCTCAATAAATGGTTTGATTAAGGTATTGATATAAATCTCTTAACAAAATATATCTAATTATATGTCAATATTATTTGCCAATCCTCCATGGTGGGAAGGAAAAGAAAGTAGAGGATTATTTAGAAAAAAAAGGTGGAGAAGAGGTGTTAGAGCTGGATCAAGATGGCCATTTACATTTTTAGGAAGATGCACTCCTGATAATTCTAGAGCTAAAGATTACATGCCCTATCCGTTTTTCTTAGGTTATGCGACTACTTATGCAACTAAAGAAATTGGGAAAGATAGAGTTTTTTTTAGAGACAGTATTGCTTTATCAGAGTCGTATAAATCTTTTTATAAATATCTAGACGAAATAAAAAATAAAATTGAATACTTGCTTATTGAAAGCGCTACTCCATCATGGGATCATGATTATAAACTAATAAAAACAATTAAAGAAAAATATCCACACTTAAAAATTATAGTAGCTGGTCCAATTTCAACATCTGGTGAAAAATGGGACAGTAATATTGTACATGCAGTTGTAAAAGGTGAATACGAAAAAAATGTAATGAAAGTATTAGCTGGTGAAAATGGTATTTTAAACCATGATCTTCTTACAAAAGATGAGATGAATTCTGCACCGTTTCCATATTACGACAAAATGATTTACGATAAGTACTTTGATGGTAATCCAATACCTATGCACAAGCTTCATCCGCAAGCACATATATGGAGTAGTAGAGGTTGTCCCTTCAAATGTATTTTTTGTGTATGGCCAGCAGCAATGACGGGAAATGACCCTCACGGTGATGGTAAGAGATCAGTAAGACAATACACTCCGGACTATATTGAAAACTTAATAAAAGATTTAACAGGTCGATATAAATTTAATGCAATATACTTTGATGACGATACTTTTAATATTGGAAATAAGCATACAGAAAATATGTCAGAAGTTATGTCAAAATTTGACATTCCTTGGTTTGCAATGTGTAGAGCAGACACATCAAAGAAAGAAACATGGAAAAAAATGTCAGATAATGGGTGCCAAGGAGTCAAGCTTGGTGTTGAGTCTGGAAGCCAAGTTGTTGTAGATAAAATTGTTAATAAACACCTTGATTTAAAATATGTGCAAGAGATAGTTTCTCATATTAGATCTTTAAATATGTCTGTTCACGGAACTTTTACATATGGCCTTCCTGGTGAGACAAAAGAGGATATGATAAGAACAAAAAAATTTATCCAAGAAACAAAATTCAGTACTGTTCAAGAGTCAGGTACCGCTGAAATAGAGGGTACACCACTTCATGCATTGATTAATGAAGAAAAACTTATGACCTATCCTGGAGCAATTGCTGACGAAAATTACGATCGACAAAAAGATGGTGGAAAAAAATGGCAAAGTCTAGTTAAAGAACTACAAAATAATTAATCTTAGTGTGTCTATTGAAGTTTCATTTTATATTCCTGTTTTCAATGGTGAAAAAACAATTCAAAATTGTTTAGACTCAATATTGAGTCAAAGTGTTAAGGTAAATGAAATAATTGTTATAAATGATGCGTCCAAAGATAATACCAAAAATATTTTGGAAAAATATTCTAGCGTTAAAATTATCGAGAATGAAAATAATAAAGGGCTTGGATATTGTAGAAATATTGGAATCAAAAACTCTAAAAATAATATTGTAGCAAGTATTGATGCCGATGTAGTTTTAGATAAATTCTGGTTGGAAATTTTGCTAAATGAAATAACAAAAAATGACATAAAAATGTGTGGAGGTAATATGATCGAAAAATTAATTAACAACGAATGTAATCTTTGGAGAGCAAAACATTATAGCCAAAATTGGGGAAACAAAGATCTTTTAAATCCACCATTTTTATATGGCTGCAATACAATACAAACAAAGGAATTATGGGATAGAATTGGTGGTTATAACGAAAATTGTACTACGAATGGAGAAGACATGGAGTACTCAGCAAAAGTAAGACAACAAAGCAATGCAAATTTGTATTACTCGTCGAAAGCAAAATGTTATCATTTGCAGAATGATGATCTTCAAACTTTGAGTGAAAGAGTATGGAGGTATCATTCTCTCGGCTATAAAATAAAAAAACCCTCAACAATTAGGTTTTTAAAACTATCTGTTAAACAATTAAAATTTTTATTAATTAGAATATCTAAAGATATAAGAAAGTTAGACTTTAAAGATTTTCGTCTAAATATGATGGTATTCTTTAATTTTGTGAAATTAGAATTTTTAAATACTTTTAATACAAAAATAAAATAATTATTTATTATAAAATATTGTTCTTTTTTCTATTATGATCTTATCTTTAAATTTATCTTCTAAGAACTTGTTTAATAAAGGATATTTAATACTTAATGGCAAAGACCAATTATCAGTAGTTCCTCCAGTAATTATAAAGTTTGAGGAATTTAATTCACTAACTAAGTTTTTTTGATTCCTCTCTGATCCCACTGACCAAAAAAAATAATATTTTGAACAACTGGGTTTTTTTAACAAATAAAGTAGAGCTGAGTCATTTGAAAATAACTGAATACAATTTTGTTTTTTTAATATTTTTGATGCTTGTTTAATAAAAAGTTGATCCCCATTATTTAAAAATTTACTATCCTCAAATTTAACATAATTTAAAAATCGATCATTATATGTAATTATATTTTTAAAATTTGATTTAGTACCAATTAAAAAAATTATAAATATAAAAGGCATCAAGTAGAAAAATTTAAAATTTTCAAATAATTTAAGATTTAATTTTGATAAAAAAAACAGACTATAATTTGTAATTACAATAATTAAAAAAATTGCTGGAAAACCATAAGATTGTTTTAAATGTGGCCCATCTGATCTCCCCAAAGAGTAAATGTAACTTAAAAAACAAATAATGCTTAAAAATAATAAAATAAAATTAAATTTATTATAATTACCTTCATTAGTCTTATTAAACATAAAATTTATAGAAAAAATCAAACAGAAGATAATAGTAAGAATATTTTTAGTTGCTCTCCATGAATTTTCTTCATCTGAAAAAGGCGTTGGATGTATAATACCATGGACATAATTTAGTTCCTTCAAAACTAGATATGTATTTTTTATAAAATAATTAAATTCGTTGTTTGTAAAATAAAATATAGACCAAAATAAAATTACAGAAAAAACAATATACAAAATATCTTTAAATCTTTTATTTAAAATAAGAAATAGAAAAAAAAATATTAAAAATAAACAAAAAACTATTCCTCTGTCTATGCTCCATAAAAAAACTAAAACACTCAATAAACCTAAAATTAAATTTGAAATCAGAGAACTTTTATTTAAAGATCTTATTATGACAATTAATGATAATAAAATAGGTATTTCTCTAAAATGTATATTGTCAGTACTATATAAATTATAATTGATTAAACTTAAACCTACCAAGCTAGTAACTAAAAAAAAAATTAATCTATAATTTAAATTAAATTTAATATTTCTAGTTACTTCGAAGAAAAACACTACTAATAAAATTTTTGTTATTAAAATATAAACGATATCCAAAAATCTCATTAAACCAATTGACTCGTTATTAAACATTTGCCAAATGAACTTGGTACCAATTGTTTCATATATAATTCCAATGGTGACGTATGAACCACTCCACAAACTATCATCTAACAAACTTTTAAAAGCTGAACTCAATCTTTGGCCTTCATGATAAATATCAATAGGATGTGTTGAAAATGTTAATGATAAAAATTCAGTAGCCAAATAAATCATCAAAAAAAATAGTAAAAAATAGATCTTTTTTTCAGAATTATAACTTTCATCTTTAATTTTTAATCCAGTCAAAATATTTGAGAAAGGTATTTTGAAAATAATTTTTTTACTAATTAAAAAAACTGCTAAAGGTATAAAAATGAATATTAAATATTTAATTACATCATTAAAAGGACTATAATTATTTAAAGAATATTCTCCAATGATGTCATACCTATTTATTGGAAATTTAATAAATGACCAAAGCTGAGAACAAATGAAAATTGATAAAATACAAAGAGTAATAACAAAAATATATTTTTTTTGAAATTTCATAAATATTTGTTTAAAACCGATATATGTCTTTATCAATAGTAATTCCAGTCTATAATGAAGATAAGCAATTACATAATACTGTTAAAAAAATTAACAAAATTAGTAAAAGAATTAAAGATTACGAGATTGTTTTTATTGATGATTTTAGTACGGATAATACTAAGCAAATTATAAAAAAATCAATCAGATCTAACAAAAAAATTAAGTACTATAAAAATATTAAAAAAGGTCTAGGCTCTGCTATAGGGTTGGGAATAAATAAATCAACAAAAAAATTTGTTTGTATATTCATGTGTGATAACTCAGATGATTTAAGTGATTTAATGGAGTATTATAAGATAATTAATAAAAATAATTTAGATGCAGTTCTAGGCTCTAGATTTCTAAAAAAATCTAGAATAACAAATTATCCTATTTTAAAAATGGTATTAAATAGAATTTTTAACTACATTGTTAAAATAATATTTCTATCAAATTATAATGATTTTACTAATGCATTTAAAATTTATAAAAAAAAAACCCTTAAGGAATTAATGCCTATAGTTTCAGATCACTTTAATGTTTTTCTAGAACTTCCATTAAAAATTATTATAAGAAAATATAAATATAAAATTATTCCTATTAGCTGGAAAGGTCGTAAAATTGGAGTTTCTAAGTTTAAAATTAGTGAACTAGGTTCAATGTATATATTTACTCTTTTATATTGCTTCATAGAAAAAATATTATTAAAAAAAAGATAATAACATGAAAGTTTTAATTACTGGTGGATGTGGTTTTGTTGGATCTAACGTTGCAATTTTTTTAAAAAAAAGAAATTTTTCAGTAAGTTCATTAGATAATCTATCGAGAAAAGGATCTTTATTTAATTTAAAATTATTAAGACAAAGTAAAATAAAAAATTATAAAATAGATATTGGCAATTATAAGAAAATAAAAAAAATCCCTAAATTTGACTTGATTATTGATTGTTGTGCTGAGGCTGCGGTTGAGGTATCAAGAGATGAATTAGATAGGGTGTTTGATACCAACCTGGTCGGTACACTTAATATTTTAAAAAAAGCAAAAAAGGATAAATCAAAAGTTATATTTTTATCTTCTAGTCGTGTTTACCCAATAGAGTTATTAAATAAATCTTATAAGTTTAAAAATTTTAAAAAAAGTATAAATACAAAAAAAAAAATAAATGAAGATAGTTCTATCCAGGGAGCTAAAACAATCTATGGGTTTACTAAATTAGCATCAGAAATGTTAATTGAAGAATTCGGTTATGCATATAATATTAAATATATCATTAATAGGTGTGGTGTAATATCTGGTCCTTTGCAATTTGGCAAACAGGATCAAGGGTTTGTCAGTCATTGGATTTGGAAACATATAAATAAATCAAAATTATCCTATATTGGTTATGGTGGGCACGGAAACCAAACCAGAGATGTTCTTCATGTTGAAGATTTATGTAATTTATTAATACTTCAAATTAAAAATATTTCAAAAATTTATAATAAACTTTTTGTAGTTGGTGGATCAACAACCAGCTATACATCGTTGAAAAAATTGACATTTATTTGCCAAAAAATTACAAAAAATAAAATATCATTAACAAAAAAACCCAAAACGTCTATTTATGATATCCCTTATTATATAAGTGATAATAGTAAAGTTTCAAAAGTATATAAATGGAGACCGAAAAAAAACATTTATAGCATAGTTAAAGATACGTATATATGGTTATCTAAAAACAAAAAAAATATAAAAAAGTACTTTTAGATGTCTATTGTCATAATCACAGGCTCCTCTGGGCTGGTTGGATCTGAAGCGGTAAATTTTTTCTGTGACAAAGGTTTTGAAGTTATAGGAATTGATAATAATCTTAGAAAATTTTTTTTTGGACGAGATGGATCTACACTTTGGATAAAAAATAATCTTATTAAAAGAAATAAAAAATTTAAGAATTTTAATATTGATATAAGAAATTTTAATGGACTTGAGAAAATTTTTAAAAAATACCGTAAAAATATATCTTTAATTATACATTGTGCCGCGCAACCATCTCATGATTATGGAAAAAAATTTCCAGTTTTAGACTTTAACGTTAATGCTACTGGAACTTTAAATCTATTAGAATTAACAAAATTATATTGCCCTAATTCCCCATTTATATTCACATCTACAAATAAAGTATACGGAGATAATCCAAATAAACTATCAATAATTGAAACAAAAAATCGATGGGAATTAAAAAAAAATAATAAATATTATAATGGTATTGATGAAAAATTTTCAATTGATCACTGTACACATAGTTTTTTTGGTGTTTCAAAAACCTACGCTGATTTAATAGTACAAGAATATGGGAAAAATATTGGACTAAAAACAGTTTGTTTTAGAGCCGGTTGTATAACTGGACCAAATCATAGTGGTGCGAAGCTTCACGGATTTTTATCATATTTAGTTAAGATAACATTAGCTACAAGAAAATATTCACTTATTGGATACAAAGGAAAGCAAGTAAGAGATAATTTACATAGTTATGATTTGGTAAATTGCTTTTGGGAATTTTTTAAAAAACCAAAGAGAGGAGAGGTTTATAATATTGGTGGTGGCAGATATTCTAACTGCTCCATTTTGGAAGCTTTAGATTTAGTAGAAAAAATATCTAATATTTCAATTAGTAGAAATGTGGTTCGTATTCCTCGAATAGGTGATCATATCTGGTATATTTCAAATTTAAAAAAATTCAGAAACCACTATCCTAAATGGAAGCAGAAATATAATACAAAAAAGATTCTAGGAGAACTAATTGAAAGTTTCAGCTAAAGTTTTAAAAAAAAAATTAATATACATTTTTAAAAAGTATTCACTTAGCAGTACGCATGCAAAAATATCTGCTGAAGCAATAATAAAAGCAGAATTAGTTGGAGCACAATCACATGGATTATCAAGATTAAAAATGTATTGTGATAGAATAAAAAAAAATTTAATTAATAGTAAACCAAAAATTAAAATAAAAAAAATTTCAAAATCGGCTTCGTTGATTGATGCGGATAATTCAATAGGATTTGTAAGCGGCGACATAGGTATAAAACAAGCAATTAAAAATGCAAAATCCTCTGGTATTGGAATTGTAGCTGTTAAAAATAGTGGTCACTATGGATTATCAAGCTTTTATGTGGAGCAAGCAGTAAAAAAAAATTTATTAGTTCTATGTTTTACAAACGCTCCACCAGCACTAGCACCCCATGGTGCTAAAAAAAGTTTATTTGGTACTAATCCAATATGCTTTGGTAGTCCTACAGGCGATAATGTCCCTTTCATATTAGATACATCAATGTCAAAAGTTAACAGAGGTAAGATAAGACTTGCTGCAAAGATGGGGACAAAAATCCCAGAGGGTTCTGCTTTGGACAAAAATGGAAATTCAACTACAGATGCTTTAAAGGCTCTTGCTGGAGTGCAGTTACCTATTGCAGGATTTAGAGGATCTGGTTTGGCGTGGATGGTTGATATTTTGTCAGGTGTTTTAACTGGGGCTAGTCATGGTGGAAAAGCAAAAGATCCTTTTGATGATTTTTCTGGCCCTCAAAATATTGGTCATTTATTTATAACATTTAAATCAAATCTTTTTTTGAATGATTATATTCCAAGAATTAAACAAAATTTAAAAAGAGTAAAAAAACTACCGAAAATAAAAGGTATAAAAGAGATTATGTACCCTGGTCAAAATAAATATAAAAGATATAAAAAAAATATGAATAAAAAAATTAATATCCCGCATGAAATATTAAAAGATATTAATAGTCTATGAAAATTTTAATAAATTTTCTAATTATTTTTTTTATATCAATAAATTTAAACGCTTCAGATTTTACTCTTAAAAAAATAACTAGTTTAAACGAACCATGGGGATCTACGTTTTTGAATAATAATGAATTACTAATTACAGAAAAATCTGGAAAAATTTTAATTGTTAACTTAAAGGATAAAAAAAGTAAAATTATAAGTCATAATCTTAAAGTTTTAGAATACGGTCAAGGAGGATTGCTAGATATTATTGTTAGAGACAATATAGTATGGGTTTCATATTCCGAAGATAGAGGTAAATACAAAACTAGTACTTCTATTGCTAGAGGTGATTTTAATAGAGACAACATAATATTTGAAAATATATTTCAAGCTTATCCACCAATTGACTCTCCTTATCATTTTGGATCAAGGCTAGCCATAAAAGGTGATTATTTATTTGCCTCAGTTGGTGAGAGAGGTCAAGGAATGATTGCTCAAGATGCTTCAAAACACCCAGGGAGTATAATTAGAATTCATCTTGATGGTAAAATTCCTAAAGATAATCCAAAATTTTTAGACAAAAAAGATTGGCTACCAGAAATATTTCAAATTGGAGTAAGAAACCCTCAGGGACTTACCTTATCGCCATTTGATCAGAAAATTTATATTAGTAACCATGGAGCGAAAGGTGGAGATTGGTTTGGAGAGGTAAAAAAAGGTGAAAACTATGGTTGGAAAATTTTAGGATGGGGAGGAACAAATTATTCAGGAACTAAAATTGGTCCTAAATGGAAACCAGGTTTCACAAAAGCGATACAGTATTGGGTTCCATCAATAGCAACTAGCGCGATAACTATTTATAAGGGAGAAGAATTTAAAGAATGGAATGGAAATGCTTTAATTACTTCTTTAAAAGATATGTCTCTAAGAAAATTAGATTTTACTAATTTAGAAAGTGTTAAAGAAGATATCATTTTTCAAAGAAAAATTGGAAGAATAAGAGATATTCAAGTTCATCCTAAAAATGGTAAGATCTATTTTTTAAGTAAAGAAAGTTTATGGGTAATGGAAAAAATATAAGTTTATGAATTATGATTATTTGATAGTTGGTGCTGGATCTGCAGGATGTGTACTTGCTAATAGGTTGTCAGAAGATAGTAAAAATAAAGTTGCAATTTTTGAAGCTGGGGGGTCAAGCGATATTTGGAAAGTAAAAATGCCCCTTGCCCTCCTTTATACTATGCATGATCCAAAGTATAATTGGAAATATTATTCAGAACCAGAACCTTACCTTAATAATAGAAGAGTTTTTTGTCCAAGAGGTAAAATGATTGGTGGTTGTTCCTCTCATAATGGAATGGTTTTTGTAAGAGGAAATAAAGACGATTACTCAAGGTGGGAAAGTTTTGGTTTAAAAAATTGGTCATATGAAAAAGTTTTACCTTATTTTAAAAAAATTGAGACATGGTCTGAGGGCGAAAATCAATATAGAGGTTCTCTTGGTCCTCTACCAATAAATTTATCTAAAAATTCAAATCCACTATTCAAAGCTTTTATTGATGCCGCAGGTCAGGCTGGCCATAAAACAAATATTGATATGAATGGTGAAGAGCAAGAAGGTTTTGGTATGTTTGATACAACCATGCATAAAGGAGAAAGAGCCGGCGTAGGTAAATATTATTTAAACCCAGTTAAAAATAGAAAAAATTTAAATATTTTAAAAAATTCATATGTAGAAAAAATATTATTTGAGGGAAAAAAAGCGAAAGGATTACAAGTAAAAATAAAAAATGAAGTCAAAAAAATTTATGCAAATAAAGAAGTTATACTTAGTGGTGGTTCAATAAATTCGCCTCAATTATTAATGGTATCTGGAATTGGTGATGCAGATCATTTAAAAGAAAAAGGTATTGAAGTAATAAACGATCTAAAAGGGGTTGGTAAAAACTTACAAGATCATTTGGAAACTTACATTCAACAAGAGTGTAAGACGCCTAATACATTGTATACCTATACAAAACTAATACCAAAAGTATTAGCAGGAATTCAGTGGTTTATGTTCAAGTCTGGACCATGTTCAAAATCATTTTTAGAAGCAGGTGGATTTGCAAAATCAAATCCTCAGAGAAAGGTTGCAAATATTCAATTTCATTTCTTTCCATCATTTGTAATAAATCATGGTCTGGTTGACCCTGATACTCATGGTTATCAATTACATGCAAGTCCAAATCATCCAAAAAGTAGAGGTCAAATTACATTAAATTCTTCTGATCCATATGAATATCCAAAAATATTATTTAATTATTTGAAAGAGGATGAAGATTTAAAACAAACTAGAGAGTGTATTCATGTTGCAAGAAAAATATTATCTCAACCTGCTCTTTCAGAACATGCTGGAAGAGAAATTGGTCCTGGCACAGATGCAAAATCCGATGATGAATTAGATGATTATATAAAATCTAATGCAGATACTGCTTATCATCCATGTGGTACATGTAAGATGGGAGTTGATGATATGGCTGTAGTTGATGAAAACTTAAAAGTAAAAGGTATTGAAAATTTAAGAGTAATTGATGCATCAGTAATTCCAGAAATACCAAGTGCAAATTTAAACGCACCAGTCCTTATGATTGCTGAAAAAGGTTCAGAATTAGTTCTTAATTGATTTAACTTAAGCTTGATTAGTACAGATATCTTTAATTACTGGGGTATTAGCACAATCACCACACTTAGTAACTTTTACGATACATCCATCATCAAGTTTTTTAACATCAACAACTCTATGACATTTTGAACATGTTGCTGATATTGTTAAACCACATTTTCTACAATTGTGTGTTTCTAGTTCCATATAAATAAAATAAGAAAAAAAAATTATTTTTCAACTTTTTTTAAATTTTTGATAATAAATCTCAAAACTAATGATAATCATTATCATAAAAAAATTGCATAAAATTGATAAAAAAAAATTTAGTTGGTAATGATTATCATTAACAAAAAATAAAATGAAAAAAAAAGATACTTCAAAACCATTAATGCTCTATTTAGCTGAAGCTATTTATTTTCAATTAATTGAAATAAAGAAGTCAGAACAACAAATATCAAACGTTGAACTTGTAGAAAGATTTTTAGCAACTAAAGAATTTGACGAAATTAAAAAAGGTAATTTTCATGATAATCTTTTTGCTAAAATAAAAGAGAATAATTTCATTAATTTTGAAACTGGAGATAAAATTCCAAAAGAAACTATTGATTTGCTTAACTTACAAAAGAATACAGTTATTAAACAATTTAAAGAAAATAATGAAGCTTATTTTGCGAAAAGTTCATTTCCATTATCAAATTCACAAAACGCCTTTGGTTTGATTTGGAGAATGTGTGAAACATATGAGCTTTGGTGTAAAGAAATAAAAAAAGAAAAATTAATTAAGCTTAATTTTATAGATTAATTAGATGGAATAAAGATTAAACAAAGACCGTTATTACAAAATCTTTTTCCTGTTTCTGAGGGTCCGTCATCAAATACATGACCATGGTGTGCTCCACAATTAGCACAATGGTATTCAATACGTTTCATTCCAAATGAATAATCAACTTTTGTTTTAAATGCACCCGGAAGAGCTTCAGAAAATGATGGCCACCCTGTCCCACTATCAAACTTTGCATTAGAGGAAAATAGTTTAGCATTACAATTTGCGCAGTGATAAAAACCTTCTCTAGTCTCATAATTCAAACTGCTTGTAAATGGTCTTTCTGTACCTTCTTTAAACATTATTTTCTTTTGTTCTTCGGTAAGTGAATTGTTAATTATTTTTTTTTCCACTTTTGCTAGTAGAGATTTTGGTAATAAAAAAAGTAAAGCTAAAGTTGAGAATATTGACTTAATAAATTTTCTTTTATTCATTTAAATTATACTTATTCCATTCATGTAAAATACTATTGCTAATGCAAAAACTAGAATTAAATAAATTATAAAATAAATTATATATTTAAATTTTTTTTTCATATTAAATTTACTTTTTCTATCAGATTTGAGTTATTATTTTGTGGTTTATTTACGTCTTTTGAAATTTCATAAAATTCAAAATTAGGTTTATTTCTTTTAATTAAAAATGGTGTTATATCTTCGTTGCTCTCCAAATATTTTTCTATATCTTGTTCATGTAATGAAACTGGTTGCCTATGGTGAATTTGTTTTATATTATCTTGTGCTTCTTCAGTAATTAGGCAAAACTCGTGATTACTAAATATTCCAGCAACGTACATTGTAGCTTTATCATCTCTAATGAAATAATGAGGTGTTTTAATTGTACCCTCACGCTTCCATTCATAAAATCCATCCATCACAGATACACATCTGGTTTTTTTTATCAAATTTTTAAAAGAGACTTTTTCATTAATGGTTTCTAATCTCGCGTTGATTAAAGCTTTGAAATCTTTTTTTTTTGCCCAAGATGGAATAATACCCCATTTTGCTTTTTCAAGTGTAAAACCACTAGAGTATTTTTTTATTATTGGAAGTTCTTGAGAGGGATGTGCATTATAATTCACATCATTTTCAACTTTAATAGATGTTTTAACAATTTTTTTTGTTTTATTAACTGGATTTGTAACAACGTATCTTCCGCACATAAATTTAACGAGCTAACTTAATAAAAATATCTCCCATTCCTGACTGTAAACTTTCTACAGGTTTATTATTTCTTATATCACAATATTCGCCTGTCACTTCGTTTTTAGCAATGTAATTTATATTTTGTTCATTACAAGGTTTTGCTTTATGTAAAAGACCAATTACTAATTTACCATCTATTTCAAATACTTGATTTGTATCTAATTTATCATTTTTACAAAAATAATCTTTGTTTACTCTTTTTGGAAAGTCTACTTTTCCACAAGGATTATCTATAGTAAGAACATAAATATCTTTTTTTACATCTTTAAATTGATAATTTATTTTTTTAACTTTCGAATATTTCATAACATCACAAGAACACGGGATACAACATCTGTAGTAATACCCACAAATCTTTGTATTTGATTTATCTTGATTTACATAGAGAAATTCAGGCATACTTCCTGGACTTATTAATGATCCACTAACTGCACAATAAAGCTTATTATATTCAACAAATTCTTTATAATTCATATCTTGATCAATAATAAACTTAAAAAACTTTGGTCCAGCAGCATTTCTATTTTGATCAGGAAAAATTTTTGACCAATTCGAAACTAAATTTTCATAATATTCCTTTCCAGACGCTACTACAGGTGATTGAAAAGCGATTAATAAAATCATGATTGTGATAGACTTTAAAAATCTTGACATATCGAATTTTAAGATTGTATTATTTTTTGACTTAAAAACCCATTCTTGACCAGTTTACTTTATCCTGGGATTTATCCTTAAATTTTTTAATTTCTTTATCTGACGGTTTTCTAAATACAAAAGCAATTAATCCGACAAATGCAACAACGATAAGAGAAAATAAACATGAAGTCATAATAACTTAATACCAAAAAGTTAAAAATTAGTACTGGTCACAATTGTCCTAGCTAAATATTTGCTATTTATTGTTTTACTTTAATTGTTTTATTTATTTTTGATATCTTAAGACTTTTTTTCTGTCCATTAGTCCATTGGATAATAACACTTCGAATCTTCTCACCTTTTCGTAAACCAAAATGGGCTACGGGTTCCATTTGACACAAGTATCCAGATCCAGCATCAATAGTTTTGGAATGTTTTCTTAAATTCGAAATTAAAGTAACTGTAGCACCTCTTGCTGGTGCACCAAATTTATTTAATGGTTGAATTCTAATATAATTGAACTTTTCTTTTATATCTGCCTTGTAAAGACTTAGTGGTTGCATGCCGCTTTCACCATGAGCAACTAACAATTCTAGTATCCCATCATTATCAATATCAGCAACTGCTGCTCCTGTACCTAAGCCAAAATATTCTAAACCCACTTGTATATCTATTTTTTTTAACACTCCATTATCTAAAATCTTAAATAATTTATTTGGTTGGCCAATATTATTCATAAATATTTCATCAAAACCATCATTATCAAAATCTGCAGATATAACTGTTCTTATACGAGTTGGTTCGTTAAAATCAGGTTGAGCAATATCTGTAAATTCATTTCCGTCTAAAGCAAATATTCTATGATTTCCATTCCAGTTTGAACTTACAATATCTAATTGTCCTCTATAAAAAACATCAGAAAGAGTTGTGCCTCTCCCATTTTCATATTTGTCTTGAACCTCATACTCATTTGCTAATTCTGTAAAAGAACCGTTATTATTTTTGTATAAAAAATTTGATCCTCTCTCGTTTGCAGCAAAAATATCAGTATTATCTGAAATTATATGTCCAGCAACAACTGCTCTTCCACCAGTAACTCTATCAATTTTTAATTTTGGTGCTTTATCGATTAGTAAATTGTTATTTAGTTCATAAAATCTGGTAGGGCCACCATAATTTGCAACATAAAATCCATATACACCGTTACCGTTACGATCAACGCACACAACAGATCTTCCAGCGGTAAGATTTAATGATGTTTTATTTTCCTCTATTTCAAATAAATCAAAGAATTTTTTTTGTTTTTTATCAAGAAGCCTGTCTGAATATTTTTTATCTCCACTATAAGTATCTGTATTCAAAAAATAAATTTCCTCGAAACCATCTTTATCAATATCGCAAGCTGCAACACCAATAGTTTTTTTTTCTGCATCATTGAATATTTCATTATCTATTGTATTTACCAAATTATTATTCTCAAAACCTAAGGCTAAGTTTTTATATCCAAACCCAGTAACTACAAATTCAAATTTATTATCATTATTTACATCCGAAACTGCCACTCCGTAACTAAGTCTTGGTTCATTGTTCTCAATAATACCTGATATATCTTTAAAAAATTCTGCGGCAGCAAAAGAAAAGTAAAAAGGAAAGAAAAATATATAAATTATAAATCTTTTAGCTGCTGTCATGATTTTTAATAATTGCTAATCCTTCCTTTTAAAATTAGATTTTTGTCCACAACAACAATCTCACCTGAGGCTGATCCCACGCCTAAAATAGAATTAATAACAACGTAATGAGTAACTAGAACTAAGTTTTTATCGCCTCTCCATTTTTTTATGAATTTTTTTAAATTTTTAATTTGTTTATCCTCATTAGCAGCAAACTTTTCATCATAAAAAGAATTAAGAGCATCAAAGGTTTTAAAATCACTAAAAGCATAAAATGCAGTATCCTTACACCTGCACCATTCACTACTTAGAACTAAATCTATAGGAATTTGATTTTTTTCAAAAAAGTTTCCAATTTTTTTCGATTGGATTATTCCTTTTTTATTTAAATTTCTTTGAGTTGAACAATCACTTAATATAAATCCTGAAGGGTCACCATTGCCTGGTGCTAGTGAGTGTCTGATAAAAATAATATTTTTACCTTTTTTAAGTGTATTTATTAAATTTTCTTCAGTTTTGGATTGGTTTGGAATGATGAAAAGAACTAAAAAAAAAATAAATATTTTTTTTTTAAAGTAAAACATAAATAAGAATAAAAATTTGTAAAAAGTTTATAATCACAGAAGCTGCATGCAAATATTTAAATTTACTCTCTTTCTTTTGATCTCTCGCATTATTAATCATCGGCATTAATACAAATAATGAGATAGCAAAAAGAATTGCTATGGAAAGGAGAAGATAAAAATCAAAATTTATAAAGTCTTTATAAAATAAAAAAATACAAACTAGAGAGACTAATATTAAATTTATGCAGTAATAATAAGGAAAAATCGTTCTCACAAACCTTCTTGCATCTTTTTCTTTAAGGACTTTAAAAATTATAGGCGCAACCGCAAAAGAAAAAAACAACATTATGCCTAAAACGATTGACGGTAAAATAATTTCAATTTGCATATTGGTGTATATACCAATTTTTTTTCAATCAAATAGATGCAAAATGTCCTGAATTTAATTTTTGTTTCTAATAAAAAGAACAAAAAATATAGATGTGATGAACATTATAAGTGCATATGATGCTGTTGGAACTAGGTAAATCACATCATTAAAAATTTGAGATGCAACAAATACAGCCAATGTTCCATTTTGTAATCCACATTCAAGTGAAATACATCTTCTTTGTTCAATACCCGATGCAAACAACTTTGCTATAAAATATCCAATAGTCATCATAACTATATTAAGTACTAATGTAATAATCCCTGCCTGTTTAAGATAGGTTGTAATATTTTCCCACTCTTCAACCCAAATTGCCAAAAAAACAATAACAAATAATAAAAGTGAAATCCTTTGAATTAATTTTTCATTTGATGAAATAAATATTGTAGCAAATTTTCTAATTACCATACCAATAATTACAGGTAAGGTTACAACCAAAAACATTTTAATTGAAATTCCAATCATTGAAATTTCTTTAGTTAAATAATTTACTTGTAAGAGATCTGCTGATTTAAAAACTATAAACGGAACTGAAATAATACTTACTAAACTAATAATTGCTGTTAATGAAACTGATAACGCAACATCACCATTGGCAAATTTAGTTAGTACATTTGAGGTTACCCCACCCGGAGCAGCTGCTATAATCATCACACCTAACGCTAGTTCTAAAGGTGTTTTAAATATTTTGATTAACATAAAAGCAACAATTGGAAGAATAATTAATTGACAAATTACACCTAAAAGAAAATCCTTTGGTTGACTAATAACTCTTATAAAATCTTTGATTGTTAGTCCTAATCCTAGAGTTAACATTATCAAAGCTAATGCAATTGGTGCAATTTTAGTTACAATTTCCATTTTATGCCATATTAACTTATTATATAGACATCGTAAATATATGTAAAAAAAACTTATGCTTTCAAATAAAGAAATAATTTGTCCAATTAACCTTCTAGATGTTGCACATAAAAAAAAAGATATTCCTGCAGGAATTGTAAATGCTGGAAAAATGCTTCCCATGCTATCAGTAATAGATGCGGTTAAAGAAAATTTGATAAATCCTATTTTAATTGGTGATAAAGATGAAATTCAAAAATGTGCCGAAGAATTACAATTTGATATTTCAAAATATGAAATTATCCATGAACCTAAAGAAAACTCAACAGCTAAAATAGCTGCAAAACTAGCTTCTCAAGGAAAAATAAAAATTATAGTTAAAGGTCATATTCATACAGATGTTTTAATGAAAGAGGTAATTAAGAAAGAATATAATTTGTTAGGAAAGACTAGACTAAGCCATATTTGGCACATGACATTGGAAAAAAATGATCAGCCAATAATAATAACTGATGGCGCTTTAAATGTTTCTCCAAATGTAAAAACAAAAATGCATATTCTTAAAAATGTAATAAATTTTTGTCATAGAATTGGTATTGAAAAACCAAAAGTTTCTGTTCTTTCAGCAACTGAAGAAGTTTTAGACAGTGTTCAAAGTTCTATTGATGCAAAAGAAATAACTGAGCTTGCTAAAAAAGAAAATCTTAAAGCAGATGTCTTTGGACCATTAGCTTTTGACAATAGTGTGTCTAAAAAATCATCTGGAATTAAAGGTATTAAAAATTCAGTCGCCGGCCAAGCCGATGTTTTGTTGGTTCCTAATGTGGAAGCAGGTAATGCATTAGTAAAAATGATGATATATTTTATGGGTGCATGTGCAGCTGGAGTTGTGGTTGGTGGAAAAGTTCCAGTAGTAATAACAAGCAGATCTGATGAGGCAACTGCTAGGATGGCATCTATAGCAGCTGCAGTAGTTGCATTAGATTAATAATCAAAATATAAATACTGCCAAAATGGGAATTCAATACTTAAAAAAAGCCGTCAAAACTGCTTCAACAGATGATACAAAAACTCGAGATATAGTTCAAAATTTATTATCTGAATTAGAAAAATCTAAAGAAGATGGTTGTAAAGAACTTACAAAAAAATTTGATAAATTTGATGGAGAGATAGTTGTTTCTAAAGATAAAATTAATGAAATAAATAAGTCGCTAGATCAAAAAACTAAGGATGATATTCAATTTTCATATGAAAGAGTAAGAAAATTTGCAGAAGCACAACTGAAAAATTATGGACAAGATTTTGAGGTAGAGCTTTCAAAAGGACTTTATGCTGGTCAAAAATTAGTTCCCGTTAATACTGCAGGATGCTACATACCTGGTGGAAGGTATGCCCATATAGCGTCAGCTGTTATGAGTGTAACAACTGCAAAAGTTGCTGGTGTAAAAAATATAATTGCTTGCAGTCCTCCAAAAGAAAAAATGGGTGCGCATCCAGCTATTATATATACTGCAAATCTTTGTGGAGCTGATGTGATTTTAAATCTTGGTGGCGTTCCAGCTATTGCAGCAATGACTTATGGATTGTTCGGAAATGAACCTGCAGATATATTAGTTGGACCTGGTAATCAATTTGTTGCAGAAGCAAAAAGAATTTTATT
>CACNHI010000005.1 GCA_902620265.1 uncultured Pelagibacteraceae bacterium
AAAACTGCTATTCCAGTTTGTTTGTGGGATGAAAGACTATCGACATCAGGCGCTTATAGTTTATCGAGTGATCTAGACATAAAATTTTCTCAAAAAAAAAAGAAAATCGACGAAAAAGCGGCTACATTTATACTTCAAGGAGCTATTGATTATTTAAATAATTAAACTCTTGCCTTACTGGCATTTAAAGTTTATAGAGTTGGTTTTAATGGCAATTAATAAAAAAGCTATTAAAATTTCAAAAAAACACCTTCTAGGAATACAAGACCTTTCTATTTCTGATATAAATTTAATTTTAGACGAAGCTAAATCATTTATAACTTTAAATAAGAGCAAAAATAAAAAAATTGATATTTTAAGAGGTAAAACTCAAATTAATCTCTTTTTTGAACCGTCAACAAGAACGCAAAGCTCTTTTGAATTAGCTGGTAAGAGATTAGGTGCAGATGTAATGTCAATGAACATTGTAAATTCAGCAATTAAAAAAGGTGAAACTTTAATTGATACAGCAATGACATTAAATGCGATGCATCCAGATATCATCGTTATCAGACATCAGGATTCAGGAGCATGTAATCTACTTTCACAAAAAGTAAATTGCGCTGTATTAAATGCTGGAGACGGAAGAAGAGAACATCCAACTCAAGCTTTATTAGATGCATTAACAATAATTGACAGAAAGAAAAAAATTAGTGGATTAAAAATTGCAATTTGCGGTGATATTCTCCATTCAAGAGTAGCAAGATCAAATATTTATTTACTTAACATGTTAGGTGCTGAATTAAATATTGTTGCACCATCAAATTTAATGCCAAAAGATATTGAAAAATTAGGAATTAACAAATTTACTAACATGAAAGATGGTGTGAAAGATTGTGATATTGTAATGATGTTAAGATTACAAAATGAAAGAATGACAAGCTCATTTTTATCATCAAATAGAGAATATTATGAATATTATGGTCTAACACCAGATAAACTTAAATTAGCGAAAGAGGATGCACTTATAATGCATCCTGGACCTATGAATAGAGGTATCGAAATAGATACAAAACTAGCTGATGATATTAATAAAAGTGTAATTAAGGAACAAGTTGAACTAGGTGTAGCTGTACGAATGGCTTGCTTAAAAATTTTTGGAAAACAATGAAGAAAAAGTTTTTTTTAAATGCAAATATAATAGATCCTCATAATGCAATTGATGAAATTGGAGGATTGATAGTAAATGAGGAAGGTAAAATCGAGGCTGTTGGAAAAAAAGTAAATAAAAATAATATTCCATCAAGAGAAAAATTTATCGATTTAAATGGTAAATTTATATTCCCAGGACTAGTAGATATGAGAGTATTTGTGGGTGAGCCTGGTTTTGAATATAAAGAGAATTTTAAAACTTTAAGTAATGCTGCTCTATCTGGAGGTGTAACATCAGTTGTTACAATGCCAAATACTTCACCAGTTGTAGATAATGTATCTATTGTAGACTTTTTAAAACGCAGAGGTCGGGATAAATCCAAGATAAATATTTATCCCTCTGCTTCGCTGACTAAAAATTTAGAAAGTACGAACATGACTGAATTTGGACTTTTAAAGAAGAAAGGAATTATTGCATTTACAGACGGAATTAAAACAATTCAAAACACTAGATTAATGTCTAGAATTATGAGATCAGCTTATGATCTTGATTGCTTGGTAATGCAACATGCTGAGGATTTCGAATTATCTAAAAATGGAAGTGTAAATGATGGTATAGTTTCAACGCGTTTAGGTTTGCAGGGTATACCTGACTTAGCTGAAAGAATAATTATAGAAAGAGATCTCACTTTATTAGAAGATTTTAATTGCAGGTATCATATTTCACAAATTTCATCTTCAAAGTCAGTGGATGTAATTAAAAGAAAGAAAGATGATGTAAAATTTACCACTGGTGTATCAATTAATAATTTATCTTTAAATGAGAATGATATTGGTGATTTTAGAACCTTCTTAAAACTGTCTCCCCCTTTAAGGACTGAACATGACAGGATATCACTTGTAGATGCAATAAATAAAGATCTTATTGATGTGATTGTTTCGGACCATAAGCCAGAAGACGAAGAATCTAAAAGATTAACTTTTTCTCAAGCTGCAACGGGTGCGTCAGGTATTGAAACACTTTTACCATTGGCATTAGAACAACATCACAATAATTCAATTAAACTTTTTAAAATTATTGAACTATTGACAAGTAATCCAGCTAAAATACTTAAAATAAATAAAGGAAATCTTGCAATAGGAAATAATGCAGATTTTTGTATAGTAGATATAAACAAACCATGGATAGTCAAAAAAGAAAATTTAGTTTCTAAATCCAAAAATACATCTATTGAGGATAAAAAAATGCAAGGAAAAGTTTTATCAACATTTGTAAATGGTGAAGAGTTATATAAAGCGAATTAGATATGTTATTCTTAATTTTATTTATTAGCTATTTAATTGGATCTATTCCATTTGGATTTATACTAACAAAAATTTTTTTAAAAAAAGATATACGTGAAATTGGGTCAGGCAACATTGGGGCAACAAATGCTCTTAGAACAGGTAATAAATTAATTGGCTATAGCACTTTAATCTTAGATATAAGTAAAGCAGTAATTTTACTTTTAATAATAAAGTTTAATTTTTCTGAATACTTATTTACATCCTCTATTGCAGTTTTTTTAGGACATGTTTTTCCTATATGGTTAAAGTTTAAAGGTGGAAAAGGAGTTGCTACATATATTGGTTTACTTTTTTGTATAAATATTTATTTAGCGATAATTTTTATAATTGTTTGGTTTGTTGTGTTTGTCATCTCAAAGTATTCTTCTTTAGCATCAATGGTGGCATCATTGCTTGTTCCACTATCAAGTTATTTTTTACTAAACGATATCAACTATTATTTTTATATAATTTTATTTTTACTCATATTGATTACTCATAGAGAAAATATAAAACGCTTAATAAATAATACTGAATCGAAGACAAAAATTTATTAATTTGACTAAAAGTATAATTTATGTGTAGTTTTAGTCTTTATGAATCTTGTTATCGTTGAAAGCCCCGCAAAAGCAAAAACTATAAATAAATACTTGGGAGATAATTATACTGTTTTAGCAAGCTATGGTCATATAAGAGACCTACCATCAAAAAATGGATCTGTAGATCCTGAAAATAAATTTAAAATGATATGGGAGGTTGACAGTTTTTCTAAAAAATATTTGAAAGAAATTACAGATGTTGCAAAAGAGTCTGATAAAATAATTCTTGCAACTGATCCTGATCGTGAAGGTGAAGCTATTGCTTGGCATGTTAAAGAATTTTTAGATGAAAAAAAACTTTTAAAAGATAAAAAAATTGAAAGAGTAGTTTTTAATGAGATAACTAAAAATGCGGTTACAAAAGGTATTGAAAATCCAAGAAATATTGAGGATCAGTTAGTAGACGCTTATATGGCGAGACGAGCATTAGACTATCTAGTTGGTTTTAACATTTCACCAATACTTTGGACAAAGCTTCCAGGTTCAAAATCGGCAGGCAGAGTTCAATCAGTAGCTTTAAAATTACTAACAGAAAGAGAACATGAAATAGAAATATTCAAACCAGATGAGTTTTGGACACTTAACGTAAATTTTAATACAAATGATAATTCAAAAATTAATTCTACAATTTTACAACTAGATGGAAATAAAATTGAAAAATTTAGTTTTAAAAATAAAGAGGATATTAATTTAGCAATTGAAAAAATTAAAAGTAAAAATTATAAAATTACCGATATTACATCTAAAATATTTACTAGAAACCCTGTCGGACCATTTACAACGTCTACTTTACAGCAAGCAGCTTCAAGTAAATTAGGTTTTGGTGCCTCACGAACAATGCAAATAGCACAGAGATTGTATCAAGGTATTGATATTGATGGTGATACAAAAGGTTTAATCACATATATGAGAACTGATGGAACTAATATTTCCAAAGAGGCTGTAAATGAATTTAGATCCTATATAGATGATAATTTTGGTAAGGATTATTTACCTGAACAACCATTAAATTATACTGGAAAGAAAGCTAAGAACGCACAAGAGGCGCATGAAGCAATAAGACCAACAAATATAGATAATTCACCAAAAAAAATGAGTAAATATTTGAGCTCTGATCAAAATAAACTTTATAACTTAATTTGGTCGAGAGCTTTATCTTCACAAATGGTGTCTGCAAAGTTTGATAGAAAAACTATATCCATTGAATCCGACGACTCTAAGAATATTTTAAGATCAAGTGGGTCTGTAATTAAATTTGATGGCTTTTTAAAACTTTATAAAATTGAAGATAACCAAAGTGATGAAAAAATACTCCCAGAGGTAAACAAAGGTCCAATAAATATTGAAAGTTTTGTCGATGAACAGCATTTTACTCAACCACCCCCGAGATACTCTGAAGCTAGTTTAGTTAAGAAACTTGAAGAATTAGGTATTGGAAGGCCATCCACATATGCCAGCATCATCTCGGTTATTGCCAATCGAGGCTATGCAGATATTGTTAACAAACGATTTTTTCCTACTGATAGAGGTAAACTAATATCTGCATTTTTGGAAAAACTTTTTACTAAATATGTTGATTACGGTTTTACAGCTAAGCTTGAAGATCAACTAGATGACATTACATCTGGTAAGGAGGACTGGATTAAAGTTCTTGAACAATTTTGGGTAGATTTCAATAAAAACGTTACAACAGTTAAAGAAAAGAGAACTCGAGAAGTATTAGATTTACTTAATGAAAGTTTAGGTAGTCTTATTTTTGAGACTAATGAAGACGGAAAAGTTGATCGAAAATGTAAGTTATGTGGTGATGGTGTTTTAAGCTTAAAAAATAGTTTTAGAGGAGGTGCGTTTATAGGTTGTTCCAACTATCCAGAATGCAAATTTACAAGACCACTTTCAAAAGCTAAAGCAGCTGAGCAATTAAACCTGGCTGAGCCGAAATTAATAGGAAAGCACGAAAATGGTAAAGATATATATTTAAAAAATGGAAGGTTCGGACCTTATCTACAATATGAAATTGAAAAAGATGAAATTGAAGAAAAACCAAAAAAAAAGAAAAAACTTAAAAAACAAAAAGATGATAATTTAAAAAATGTTTCCATACCTAAAGGTATTGAAATTGACTCAATAGACCTGGATAAAGCAAAATTTTTATGTTCATTGCCAAAAAATCTTGGTTTAAACCCTGAGAATCAAAAAGAAATTTTTTTAAACTCAGGAAGATTTGGTCCATACCTTAAATGTGAAAATAAATCTGCAAGAATTGAAAATGTTGAAGAGATATTTACCATTGGATTAAACCGGGCTGTTACATTAATTGCTGAAGCCAAGCCTGGGAGAATATCTTCTTCACTGATAAAAGATTTAGGCCAACATCCAGAAGATAAAAAACCAGTAAGAATAATGAAAGGTCAGTACGGACCATATATTAAATATAAATCTTTAAATGCAACAATACCTGAAGAAAAAGATCCAACTGAACTTACAATGGAAGAGGCGTTAATATTAATTGAGAAAAGAAAAGAATACGACAGAAACAAAAAAAAGAAAAAATAAATGAAAATATTTTTAATTGTTATTGTGATTCTTTCTTTTTTTAATCATACATATTCTAATGAATTAAATTGTAATAAATTAGATAAATTATCAAAAGATTATGCAAAATGTATTGCTGATAAATCAAAAAAACAAGGTAAAATGATTAAAGATAAAATTGATAAAGAATTAGAAAAAACTGGTATAAAGGAAAAATATAAAAAATTTGATAGTAAAAAAACATTAAAAGATTTATTTAAAAAAAAATGAGTTTTGAAGAAAATATAAAAAAAAATAAAATTATTCTTCCTAATGCAGCTGAACCAGTTGGTTCCTACGTGGCAACAAAAATTATAGGAAAATTACTTTATATTTCAGGTCAAATTTCAATAGATGCTCAAGGTAAACTTATTAAAGGGAAAGTTGGAAAAGATTTAGGTTTAGACGAAGGATATCAAGCCGCGGTTAGATGTGCACTAAGTATAGTTGCGCAATCAAAAAAAGCTACTAACGGAGATCTGTCAAAAATCAAAACATGTATTAAATTAACTGGATTTGTGAATTCATCAGAGACATTTACAGACCAACCTAAAGTAATTAATGGTGCATCAGACACAATATCAAAAATATTTGGTGAAGCTGGTATGCATACTAGAGCAGCAGTGAGTGTGAACAGCTTACCACTGGGTGTCGCTGTTGAAGTTGATGCAATATTCGAATTAAATTAAATTTTTATCTACCAACACCAAAATATTTGAGTCCTTGTTGTTTCATTTTTAAAGGAGAGTAAATATTACGCATATCAAAAATAATTGCTTTTTTATTTTTTAATAAATTTTTAAAATTAATTGATTTAAAATCATTCCATTCTGTATGAATAATAATTAAATCGGCTTTTTCTACAGCACTTTTAATATTTTTACTAAATGAAACATTTTTATATTTTTCAAAATCTATTTTTATCCCAGTTGGGTCAAAATATTTTATTAATGCTCCTTTTTTATTCAGATAAGGTATCATTGTTAGACTAGATGAATCTCTCATATCATCTGTATTTGCCTTGAAAGTGACCCCAAGGAAGCAAATTTTTTTATTTTTGATTTTATTTTTTAATAAATAATGAACCCTATTTAATAAAAGTTTAGACCTATTTTCATTTGATTTAATTACACTTTTGACTACAGATAAATTTGTTTTAAACTTATCAGCAGTAGTAATTATTGCCTTAGTATCTTTGGGAAAACAAGATCCTCCATACGCGGGTCCTGCTCTTAAAAATCGACTGCCGATCCTTTTATCTAATCCCATTCCAATTGAAATATCCTCGACATTTACACTTAGTTTCTCACATAAATTAGCTATTTCATTAATGAAAGTAATTTTTGTTGCTAAAAATGCATTTGATGCATATTTGATTAACTCAGATGCTCTTCTGGATGTATGAATATATTGAGATCCCTTAGAAATAAGCGGTGTGTAAAGACTCTTTAATATCTTATGAGATTTTTGATCATTCGTACCAACAACAATGCGATCTGGATATATAAAATCTCTTATTGCCTCACCTTCCCTTAAAAACTCTGGGTTTGAAACAATTGCAAATTTTGATTTATCATTTTTTTTTAAAAAAATTTTTTCTATTTCATCACCAGTAGTAACAGGAACTGTAGATTTGGTTATAATAATTTTATACTTGTTTACATATTTAGATACTTCTTTTGCAACATTAAATACTTGACTTAAATCAGCTGCACTTCCACCTTTTTTTGTAGGAGTTCCAACGCATATGAAAATAATGTCAGATTTTAAAATTGAATCTTTTAAATTGTTGGAAAAACTAAGTCTTTTATTTTTATAGTTTTTAATGACTAATTCTTCTAAACCAGGTTCATAGATTGGGATTATACCTTTCTTTAAATTTTCAATTTTCTTTTGATCGATATCAACACATATAACATCATTTCCTAAATCAGAAAAACATACACCGCTTACCAAACCAACATAACCTGTTCCAATCATACATAATTTCATACCTTAGAAATCTCCAAAGATGATTTTATATAACCGTGCATAGTTCCACAATCTAGATATTTTCCTTCAAAATTATGCCCTATAAATTTATAATTTAAGTTAATTAGTTTTCTTATTGCATCTGTAATATGAATTTCGCCACCTTTTCCTTTTTTTTGATATTTTAATATATCAAATATTTTTCTTGGCAGTATATATCTTCCAATAACCGCATTATTTGATGGTGCACTTTCGATACTTGGCTTTTCTATAACATCTTTTATGTAAAAGTTTTTTTTATCCAAATTTACCTCTTTTGAATAAATGCCCCAACGTTTGACTGTTTTTTTTTCAACTTTCATACTTGCCATTACAGAACATTTGTGTTTTTTAAATATTGAAATCATGCTCTTTGAGCAATTTTTTCTTATAATAAGGTCATCAGGTAAAAGCATTAAAAAATACTTATCTTTAATTAAATTTTTTGTTTTATATACAGCATCACCAGTTCCCAAAGGTTTATTTTGATATACAAATTTAATCATTTTTTTTGTATTTTAAAATTTTTTTATATTCTCGTTCAATTCTTATATCTTTTTTTTGTTTAATTATTTTTTTAAAAAAGGAGTCATTATAAAAATATTTTTTAATAATCTTTTTCTTATTTGAGATAATAAAAATAACTTCTTTTATACCTGCCTCAATGCATTCGTCTAGAATATATTCAACACCAGGTTTCCCATTTATTGGAAGCAACTCTTTTGCAAAAACACTTGTAAGTGGTAAAAGTCTTGTACCTAGACCTGCTAGTGGTATTATAGCTTGTTTAATCATTGAATTTTGTAATATTTAATGGCTATCATAAATGATAATTTTTAAAAGTATAAATAAATTAAAAAAAAAAGTTAATTTCAAGGCAAATATTGGCTTTGTACCAACAATGGGATCTCTACACAAAGGACACATTTCATTGATTAAGTCATCTAAAAGAACATGTGATAAAACAATAGTTAGTATTTTCGTCAACCCTACTCAATTTAATAAAAAAAATGATTATAATACTTACCCTCGTAAAATTAATGCAGATATTAAGATTTTAAAAAAATTTAATGTAGATTATGTTCTCATACCTACTGTAGATGATGTTTATAGAACAAAAAATCAGATGAAAATAAGTATCAGAAATACTGATAAAATACTATGTTCCAAATATAGACCTGGGCACTTCGAGGGTGTCTTAAGTGTAATTTCGATATTTTTAAAAAATATAAAAGCAAAATATTTATTTCTTGGAAAAAAAGATTTTCAACAGATCTATATCATTAAAAAATATCTAGGTAAAAAATTTAAAACAAAAATAATTAGCTGTGAAACAATTAGATTTAAAAATACTTTACCATATTCTTCTAGAAATAAATTACTTTCAAAAAAAAATATACAAAAAGCAATCAATATTTCAAAAATATTATCAAATTTTTATAATTATATTAAAGTAGATTTCTCAAAGATTAAGGAACTTAAAAATGTAAAAAAAAAAATCTCACGTATCTCATCATATATTGAGTATTTCGAAATTAGAAATAAATATAATCTCTCAAAAAATATAAATAAGAATAATTTCAAGATCTTTATATCTTACTATATTAAAAATATTAGATTAATTGATAATTTTTAATAAAAGAAGAAAGCACCTATTCCTAAAAAAGATAAAAATCCAATTACATCAGTTATTGTTGTAACAAAAACACTTGATGCTATTGCGGGATCTATATTAAATTTTTTTAATGTAATTGGAACCAATATACCAAATAGACCAGCAACGATCATATTAAGAACCATTGAAATTGATATTATTAAAGATAAGGTTATATCGTTAAACCAAAAATGAACTACAATAGCGCTTATTAATGCGAAAATAATTCCATTTAATATGCCTATTGAAAATTCTTTAATTATATTTTGACTAAAATTATTCTTTGTTAGCTCATTTGTTGCTATACTTCTTATTGTAACAGCAAGAGTTTGCATACCTGCATTTCCACCCATAGAAGCTACAATTGGCATTAATACAGCTAATGCTACTACTTTTTCAATATCATCTTGAAAAAAACCAATCACGATAGATGCAATTATTGCTGTAAAGAGATTTAGCAATAACCAATTAAACCGTCTTTTAGTTTTTTTAAAGATTCCATCAGTAATTTCTTCATCACCAACACCTGCTAAACGAAGTGCATCTTCCTCAGCTTCTTCTTTTAAAACGGTAAGTACATCATCACTAGTAATCATTCCTACTAATTTGTTACTTTTATCTACTACGCATGCTGAATTTAAATTATATTTTTCAAATAGTTGTCCAACCTCTTCCCTATCCATATCAACTGGTATTAGTAGTTGTGACTCATTCATAATAGAAATCATTTTTGAGTCTCTTGGTGTTCTAAGCACCTTTGATGATGGAACAGATCCAATTGGTTTAAATTCACTATCAACAATAAATATTTCTAAAAATTCTTCTGGAAGATCCTTATTTTCTCTTAAATAATCAATCGTTTGTCCAACTGACCAATTACTAGGTATCGCAGTAAACTCACGTTGCATTATTCTTGCGGCTGTATCTTCTGGATAACTTAAACTTTCTAGTAAAACAAATCTGTCTTTTGGTGGAAGTGAACCAAGTATTTCATTTTTATTTTTTTCTTCTAAATTTTCTAAAATTTTAATTGCATCATCTGACTCTAAGTTTTTAAGGATATCTACAATCGAGTCCTGTGATAAATATTTAATTATTTCTGTTTGTATCGACTCGTTCAACTCTACGAATACCTGGGGATCTAATTTAAAATTATTTAATTTTATTAGATTTTCTCTATCAGAATCATTCAAGTGCTCAATTATATCTGCAGCATCAGATGGATGCATTTCTTTAAAAGAGTTGGTTATAAAAACAGCATCGTTATTCGAAATTTTTTCTGTAACAACTTTGATATATTCTTTATTAAATTCAAAGTTGACTTTTTTATCTTTAATTTTTTTTATTAAGGTCATAAAGTTCTTTTATTAAATTATATGACTTATTAATGGATAATTTATATAATACAAATATTTAATGAATATTAAGATTAAAATATCAAGAAAACCAGTAGAATATGAAAAAGCAATTAAATATCTTGAAAAGAGAGTCCTATCGATAATTGAGAATAAAGATGATGATTTTTTTTGGATTTTAAGTCATCCCAATATTTATACGGCAGGAGTATCGGCAAAGAGTGATGAAGTGATAGATAAAAATATAAATTTAATTAAAACTAATAGAGGCGGCAAAATAACATGGCACGGACCTGGTCAAAAAATTTTTTATTTTGCAATAAATTTGTCTAAGAGAGGCAGAGATATTAGAAAGTTTGTCAAAATTATTGAGAAAATAGTTATAGATACACTTAAAGAGTATAAAATAAAATCTTTCGCCGACAGAAAAAATGTTGGTATTTGGGTTAAAAAAAATAATGAGGTTAAAAAAATTGCCGCTATTGGTATCAAAGTAAAAAAGTGGATTGCATACCATGGTTGTTCAATAAATATAAATAATGATTTAAAAAATTATGATAAAATTGTTCCATGTGGATTAAAAAATAAAGGTGTAACTAACCTGTATAAAATTAAAAAACAAAATTATAAAAATTTCGATGAAGTCCTTTTAAAAAATTTTTTAAAATATCTTAAATCTTAACCTTTTCGTTTTAAGGTACTTTAAAAAATAATCAGGTAGTGGCGCATTGAATGTATATTTTTTACTATTTATCATAAATTTAATTTTGTTAGAGTGTAGCATTAAATTTTTATTTTTGTTTAAGTTATTTTTATTTTGTAAGTTATATTTACTATCTCCAATTATTGGGTGCCCTAATAATAACATTTGTTTTCTTAATTGATGCTTACGACCTGTAATTGGTTTCATTTCTACAAGTGAGCAATATGAATTTTTGTCAATTACATTAAATTGTGTTTCAGCATTTTCACTAATTTTTTTGTTATTGTCGTATCTTACTAATATATTTTTTAATACTCCTTTTTTGTTTTCAATTGATCCATGGCAAATTGCTAAATAGGATTTATGAACTCTTCTCAATCTGAAAAGAGAAGTTAGTAGCTGTGCTGTTTTTCTATTTTTCGCAATTAAAAATATCCCTGATGTATCTTTATCTAATCTGTGTACTGAGAACGGTTTAGTATTTTGAAATATGCTACTATTTCGAAAAATATCAATTAAATTTTTATTGGATTTTGTTCCACCTTGGACAGAAATTCCAGAGTCCTTATTTATAACAACAAAATCTTCGTTATTTTCTATGATTAATTTTTCTTTTAACTTTATTATTTTTTTTGGTGGATAGAAAAGTTTTTTATTTCTTAAACTTGTTTCATGAAAGTCAAAATTAAAAAAAGTAATTTCATCACTAATTTTAACTCTCTTTGAGCTTTTTATTTTTTTATTATTAAGTTTTATTTTACCATTTCTTAAATTTTTTTCGATTAAGCCTTGAGGTATATTTTTAACAGCTTTTTTAATAAATCTATCAATTCTCATATCAGAGAACTGTTCATCTACTTTGAAGGTTTTTATCATTAAAATGATAATATTATATTAGGCTGTAGCTACTTTTTTTTCCTCTTTTTTTGGCTTTTCAGCAACTTTTGATGTATCACTTTTTTTCTTATCAACTTTCTTTGCCTCTATATCTCTATCAACAAATTCTATTACTGCCACTGGAGCCTTATCTCCATATCTAAAACCTGCTTTAATTATTCTCGTATATCCACCGTTTCTTTTTTCATACCTTTTAGACAAAGTTTTAACTACTTTGGATGCTGATTTTTTATCTTGAAGTTTGGAAATTAATATTTTTTTATTTTTTAAACTCTCTTTCTTACCTAAAGTAATAATTTTATCAGCTTCTGGCTTCAAAACTTTTGCTTTAGGAAGTGTGGTAGTTATTTGCTCATATTTAATAAGAGAATTAAGCATATTTTTTATTAATGCTTTTCTGTGCTCTGATGTTCTATTTAGTTTTTTATAACCAAATTTATGTCGCATTATATTGATTCCTCGAGTTTTTTTGACAATTCGGCGATATTATCAGGAGGCCAATTTGGTATTTCCATTCCTAAATATAATGACATTCCAGTCAAAACCTCTTTAATCTCGTTAAGTGATTTTCTTCCAAAATTTGGTGTTCTTAACATTTCACCTTCAGATTTTTGAACTAAATCACCAATATATATTATATTATCATTTTTAAGACAGTTCATAGATCTTACTGAAAGCTCTAACTCATCAACTTTTCTCAGTAAATTTTTATTAAACTCTGGTTCTGAAGGTTTTTCTCTTACAATTACTTCTTGAGGTTCATCAAAATTTACGAACATTCCTAATTGGTCTTGAAAAATTCTAGCAGCGTATGCGACTGCATCCTCTGCAGAAATTGAACCGTTTGTCTCTACTTCCATAGTTAGTTTATCATAATCTAGTGCTTTTCCCTCTCTAGCTGTACTAATAGAGTATGATACTCTCTTCACTGGGCTGTATAGAGAGTCTATTGGTATTAAACCTAGCGGAGGATCTTCTGGCTTATTCATGTCAGCTGATACGTATCCCTTACCTGTGCCAACGTTCATTTCCATATGAAAATTAGTATTTTCATCTAAGTTACATATGACAAGATCTGGATTTAGTATCTCTATATCAGCAACTTTAGATATATCTGATGCCTTTATTTCACCGGGACCTTTAGCATCTAAAATAAGTTTTTTAGTACCCTCCGAATGACTTTTTAATGCTAAAGATTTAATATTCAAAACTATATCTGTTACATCCTCTCTGACGCCTTTAATTGAGCTAAATTCATGTAAAACACCATCAATTTGAATTGAGGTAACAGCTGCACCTCTTATTGATGATAACAATATTCTTCGAAGTGAATTTCCAAGTGTTAATCCAAATCCTTTTTCAAGAGGTTCTGCGGTAATTTTAGCAAAAGATTTATCATCATTAAGTTTAATGTCTAGTTTAGGTGGTTTTATCAATGATTTCCAATTTTTTACATTTACATCTATACTTTCCATTTATACTCTCCTTTTTTTTGGGGGTCTTGTACCATTGTGTGGCAATGGTGTTGTATCTTTTATAGATAAAATTTTAAAACCTCTTGCTTGTAGTGCTCTTAGTGCTGTTTCTCTTCCAGAGCCTGGCCCTTTAATCTCTACTGTAAGAGTTTTCATGCCATATTCTAATGCTTTTGCAGCGGCAGAATCAGCAGCAACTTGAGCAGCGTAAGGTGTAGATTTTCTAGAACCTTTAAAACCTTTTTGGCCTGCTGAAGACCAAGAAACAACATTTCCACTAGTATCAGAAATTGATATTATTGTATTATTGAATGTTGATAAGACAAAAGCCTTTCCATTAAGAATGTTTTTTTTTGTCTTTTTTTTTTTTGAATAAGTGCTCTTTTTTAACGACTTTACTTCTTTTTCTTTTTGATCTTTTTTTTCAGTATTCATATTTTATTTTTTTAATGGTGTAAGTTTTTTTCCAGCGATTGCAATCGCCTTACCTTTTCTTGTTCTTGCATTACATCTTGTTCTTTGTCCTCTTACAGGTAGTTTCTTTTTATGTCTAGAACCTCTGTAACAAGCTAAATCTATCAATCTTTTTATACTTAAGGATGTTTCTCTTCTAAGATCACCTTCTACAGTAAAATTTTTATCAATGTATTCACGAATTTTTAAAATTTGATCATCCGATAATTCATTTACTCTTTTTGCTTTTGGAATTTCTAAATCCTTGCAAATTCGCTTTGAAAATTTATCTCCTATTCCATGGATATAGGTAAGCCCTACCTCGACAATCTTATTTTGTGGTATGTTAACACCTGCAATACGAGCCATATATAGTGATTAAATTTTAGCCTTTTATATAAGAAGATGTTTTAATGTCAATGTATTAAACGTTAAGAATTCCCTCAATTTTCTTTGAAATATCAGGTATTTTCATAGATCCATCTATTTCATGAAAATTAGGGTTTTTTAAGTAATAGTCTAAAACAGGTTTAGTGACCTCCATATAATTGTCATATCTTTTTAATATAGTCTCAGCATCGTCGTCTGATCTTTTTTCCAAAACTTTTCTTTTTTCAATTCTTTTTACAATAGAGTCCTTGTTTACATTTAAAAAAAAAATATGATCTATTTTTTGATTGGATCTATTAAGTAATTTTTCTAAGTTTTTAGCTTGATTAATAGTTCTCGGGTATCCATCAAAAATTAATTTATTTTTTTTGTCATTATCAAAAATAATATTTTCAAGTAGCTTGTTAACTATTTGGTCATCGACAAATTTACCTTCGTTCATATTGTTAATAATTTTTTTTCCAATCTCGGTATTATTTTTGATTTCATCTCTTAGTATGTCACCAGTAGATACTTGAAAATTTTTTAGTTTACTTACAAGATTTTTAGCTTGAGTACCTTTTCCGGCTCCAGGGGGACCAAAAATTATAATATTCACCTGACTATTTTCCGAATTTTGTTTTTTTAATTAATTGTTCATATTGAGAACTCATTAATCTTGTTTGAATTTGAGTAACAGTATCTATTGCTACTACTACAACAATTAAAATCGAGGTACCACCTAAATAAAAAGGTATCGGATAATTCGCAATTAAAAATTCTGGCATTAAACAAACTAAAGTTAAATACAATGCACCAATAGTTGTAAGTTTTGTTAAAATATTATCTATGTACATAGCTGTGCTTTCGCCTGGTCTTATTCCTGGTATAAATCCTCCATACTTTCTTAAGTTTTCTGCTGTCTCATTTGGATTAAAGACTATTGAAGTATAAAAAAAGGTAAAAAAAATTATTCCTGATGCATATAATAGCATGTAAAGAGGTTGTCCTTGTGAGAAGAAAGATGAAATATTTAAAAAAGTTTCATTTTCAGAAATACTAAAATTAGAAAATGTTACAGGTAACAATAGTAATGCAGAGGCAAATATAGCAGGAATTACACCGGCAGCATTAATTTTAAGTGGCAGATGTGAAGAGTCGCCGCCATACATTTTATTTCCCATTTGTCTTTTTGGATAATTAATTAAAATTTTCCTTAAAGCTCTTTCCATAAATACTATGAACATGATAGTGACTACTAGAAGTATTAATATCATAAATATCATAAATCCAGATATTGCCCCTGTTTTTCCTAGTTCGAAGGTAGTTACTAGTGCCCTAGGTATTTCAGCAACAATACCTGAGAAAATAATTAATGAGATACCATTTCCTATTCCTCTTTGAGTAATTTGTTCACCAAGCCACATTAGAAATATTGTTCCTGCAACTATAGTTGTGACTGTTGATATTTTAAAAAAAATTCCAGGATTTATTACTAAATTTGCTGAAGACTCTAAACCAACAGCTAAACCATACCCTTGTATTGTTCCAAGTAATACAGTTCCGTATCTAGTGATTTGTGTAATTTTTTTTCTTCCAATTTCACCTTGATTTTTTAAATTCTTAAAGTAGTCCGAAACTCCTGTTAATAATTGAACTATAATTGAGGAGGAAATATATGGCATTATTCCTAAAGCAAATATTGCCATTCTACTAACAGCACCTCCCGCGAATACATTGAACATTCCTAGCAGCCCCTTTTGGTTTCCTTCCATCATTATCTGTAACTGCTCTGGATCAATTCCTGGCAATGGGACGAAAGTGCCTAGTCTATAAATTGATAAAATAAAGATTGTGAATAAAATTCTATTTCTTAAATCGTTTGAAGATGTACTTGAGCTCATTAATTATTTTTAATCTTGATAGTACTTCCGTTTTTAGACAATTTATCTTTGACTGATTTTGATATAAAATCAACTTCAAGATTCACTTTATCTTTAAGGTCTCCATTTCCTAATATTTTGATTTTTTTAATTTTTTTATTAATTAATTTTAATTTTTTAAGAAGTGATAAGTCAATTTTATCTGAATTTTTAATTTTTTTTGTGTCAATTAATTTTTGAATATTCTCTAAATTTAAAACAGCTACAATATTATTTTTAATCGGGTTAAAACCTCTTTTTGGTAATCTTCTGTAAAGTGGCATTTGCCCACCCTCAAAACTTTTTATCGCGACACCTCTTCTTGATTTTTGGCCTTTGTGACCTCTGCCAGAAGTTTTTCCTTTACCAGATCCTATGCCTCTACCTGGTCTAATTTTTTTTTCTTTTACAGAGTTTGTTGAATTTAGATACATTTTATCCTCTTTTTTCAATTATTTCTGAAATTTTTTTATTTCTTATGTTTGATATCTGTTTAGGTGAAGTTTGTTTAAGTAAAGCTTTCATACACGCTCTTATAACATTATGTGGATTTGCAGTACCTAAAGATTTAGCTACAATATCTTTTATACCCAAAACTTCACATACAGCACGAACAGGTCCACCAGCAATAATTCCTGTCCCTTTTGGTGCGGACCTTAATTTAATTTTACCAGCTCCATCTTTACCAAATATATCATGATGAATAGTTCGACCTTCCCTTAGAGGTATCTGGATTAAATTTCTTCTTGCTAGTTCATTTGCTTTTTTAATTGCATCTGGAACTTGTTTAGCTTTTGCGTGGGCAACTCCAATTTTACCATTTTGATTGCCAACAACCACTAATGCTGAAAAGCCAAACCTTCTTCCTCCTTTCACAACTTTAGTAATTCTGTTAATGTGAACTAATTTTTCTACAAAATCTGTATTTTTTTCCATAATTAAAATTTCATTCCGTTTTTTCTTAATGTTTCAGCAAAGATTTTTACCCTTCCATGATATTTGTAAATACCTCTATCAAAATAGATTTTTGTTATATTTTTTTCTTGAGCTTTTTTTGCAAGTTTTTCTGCAACAAGAATAGAAATATCAGTTTTATTTTTTTTAATTGATTTCAAATCTTTTTCATTTGAGGATGCAGATAGTATGGTAGCCTGTTTTTTGTCGTCAATAATTTGGGCTGAAATATTTTTAGCTGATCTGCTAATTGACAATCTCAATCTTTCATTGCTCGAGATTTTTTTTAGTTTGTTTCTAACTCTAAATTTTCTTCTAATTTCTGCTGTTAGTTTCATTATTTCTTTTTACCCTCTTTTCTTAAAATATATTGACCCTTTTCTTTTATTCCTTTGCCTTTGTATGGTTCTGGAGGTCTAAACGATTTTATTTTTGAAGCAACCATGCCAACTTCTTGCTTGTCAATACCACTAATTTTTATTGTTGTTTGTTTTTCAACGGCTATTTTAATATTTTTAGGGATATCAAAATTAATATCATGACTAAATCCTAATTGTAAATTTAATTGTGCGCCTTTTAAAGCGGCTCTATAACCTACTCCAACTAGCTCAAGTGTTTTTTCATATCCTTTTTCTGCACCAATAATTGCATTATTTAATAAACTTCTGTTCATTCCCCACAACCTTTTTGAGTCTTGATCGTTTTTCTTTGGTTTTATAGAAATAGTTTTACCTTCATCAATTTTTAAATCAAAATTATCTATATCTATTGGTAAAGTTTTTTTACCAAAAGGACCTTCGACGTTTAAAATATTGCCTGACAAAGCTACTTTAACTTTTTCAGGAATAGATATGCTTATTTTACCGATTTTAGACATTAAAATACCTTACAAATTATTTCTCCACCAATTTTTTGTTTTCTCGCATTTACATCTGTCATAACACCTTTTGGAGTAGATATAATTGCAATTCCTAAACCATTATTAATTTTTGGTAAACTTTCAGCGCTTGAAAATATTCTTCTACCAGGTTTTGAAACTCTCTCGATAGTATTAATTACAGGGTTACCAAAATTATATTTAAGTATAATAACCAGATTTTGTTTTTTATCATTTTCTTCTACTTTATAGTCGATTATAAATCCTTCTTCTTTCAAAACTGCTGCAATTTTAGTTTTGAATTTAGATGACGGCATTTTAACTTCTTTTTGACTTCTAATTTGAGAATTTTTAATTCTCGCTAACATATCTCCTATAGGGTCACTTAAGCTCATAAATATTCCTCCTTACCAACTAGATTTTATCATGCCTGGAATTTTACCCTCAAGTCCAAGTTTTCTTAATGCTATTCTTGATATTTTTAATTTTCTATACACACCATGAGGTCTACCAGTGATTTGACACCTGTTCATTACTCTTACTTTGGCAGAATTTCTGGGTAATTTTGAAATTTTTTGTTGTGCTTTAAACCTTTCTTCCAAAGAAAGCTTTTTGTTCATTATAATCTTTTTCAATTTTAGTCTTCTTTTATAAAACTTGTTAGAAAGTTTTATTCTCTTATTATTCTTGTTTATTGCGCTAAGTTTTGCCATTCTTTAATTGCTCCTTTCACTTTTAAATGGAAAATTAAGTTTTTTAAGTAATTCCAAACTATGTTCTTTTTTATTGGATGATATAATAATTGAAATATCTAAACCCCTAATTTTTTCGACTTTATCAAAATTAACTTCAGGGAATATTATATGCTCTTTAACTCCAAAAGTATAATTTCCAAAATTATCAAAACCTTTTAATGGGAGACCTCTAAAGTCTTTAATTCTTGGTAGAGCAATATTAACCAGTCTATCCAAAAATTCATACATTTTATCTTTTCTAAGTGTAACTTTTAGTCCAGCATTAGAGTTTTTTCTAGTTTTGAAATTAGATATAGATTTTTTAAATTTAGTAATAACTGGTTTTTGACCTGCTATTTTACCAAGATCCTCTTCACATGATTTTAAAATTTTATTGTCGTTTCCATCTACTCCAAGTCCCATATTAATTACAACTTTTTTAATTTCTGGTGCCATTAATATATTTTTGAGACCAAACTGATTTTTTAAATCTGATTGGATGCTATTTTTATATAATTCTTTTAATCTTGGTATCATGTTTTAGCTTTCTCTTTTTTATTTTTTTTTTCACCTACCAAAGCTAAATTTGAGATATTTATAAAATTTTCTTTTTCGAAAATCCCACCTTTTTTTTCTTTAGTAGTTTTAACATGCTTTTTAATTAAATTTAGACCTTTTACTTTTGCTCTAAATTCTGCTCGATTAATCTCTATTATTTCACCCTCTTTATTTTTATCTTTACCAACTAAAATTTTTACTTTACTTCCTTTTTTTATGTTCATTATAAAACCTCCGGTGCGAGTGATATAATTTTCATCTGACCTCTACTTCTTAATTCTCTGGTAACTGGTCCAAAAATTCTAGTTCCAACAGGTTCACCTTTATCATCAACTAATACTGCAGCATTGTTGTCAAATTTTACCTTAGATCCGTCATCTCTATGAATACCTTTTTTTACTCTTACAACTACCGCTTTATGGACAGAACCTTTTTTTACTTTCCCTTTAGGAATTGCTTCTTTGACGGCAATCACAATAGTGTCACCTATACTTGCATATCTTCTTTTAGAGCCTCCAAGAACCTTGATACACTCTATTCTTTTTGCACCCGTATTGTCAGCTACTAATAGTTCTGTTTGAATTTGTATCATCTCTTATCCTCTAAAACTTCAAATTTCTTATTTTTTGAATGTGGTTTACATTCAATAATCGATACTTTGTCACCAATTTTAAATTTATTATTTTCATCATGAGCACTGTACTTTTTTTTACTTTTGACAACTTTTTTGAAAAGTGGATGTTGATACTTTCTTTCAATCATAACTTTTATAGTTTTATTCTCTTTGTCGCTTACAACTATACCATGTAATATTTTTTTAGGCATTTGGCTTCCTGTCAATTATAGTTTTTAATCTAGCAATATTTTTTTTAGTTTCATTAATTTTAGATGGATTAGTAAGTTGGCCATTTACTTTTTGAAATCTAAAATTAAATAAATCTTTTTTGAATTTATCTAAATCTTTTAAAGCTTGTTCTTTTGTCAATTTCTTGGCATCCTTTTTTTTCATTATGCGAACCTTTTTATAAATTTCGTTTTAATAGGTAATTTAGCAGAAGCTTTATATAAAGCTTCTTTAGCTATTTGCTCAGACACTCCATCTACTTCAAACAGTATCCTTCCTGGTTTAACTCTACATGCCCAAAATTCAGGAGATCCTTTTCCCTTTCCCATTCTTACCTCAGTTGGTTTTTTTGATACTGGGATATTAGGAAATACTCTTGTCCATACTCTGCCTTGTCTTTTCATGTGCCTTGTCAAAGCTACCCTTGCAGCCTCAATTTGTTTTGATATGACTCTGTCTGGTGACATCGCCTTTAATCCATACGCTCCGTAATTCATAAAATTACATCTTGAGGCGTTACCATGTATTCTACCTTTATGAGCTTTTCTAAATTTTGTTCTTGTCGGTTGTAACATAATTATTTTTTATTCGTCTCCTGGCTAAATTCTTTTGAGAATATCTCTCCTTTATAAATCCAAACTTTTATTCCAATTATCCCATATGTAGTTAGGGCTTCTGCTTCAGCGTAATCAATGTCGGCTCTTAATGTATGAGAAGGAATACTTCCATCTCTTAACCATTCAGTCCTTGCTATTTCATTTCCACCTAGTCTACCACTGACAGAAACTTTGATGCCTTTTGCTCCAAGTCTCAAAGCTGATTGCATAGATCTTTTCATAGCTCTTCTATATGAAACTCTTTTAACGAGTTGTTGAGCAATGTTTTCTGCAACGAGATAACTGTTAGTCTCTGGTTTTTTTACTTCTTTAATATTTAGATTAACTTCATTAGTTGTGAGCGCAGATAGTTTGTTTTTAATTTTTTCTATGTCACTACCTTTTTTTCCTATTACAAAACCTGGTCTAGAAGTATAAATTGTAACAAAGCACTTTTTGGATGTTCTTTCTATCATGACTTTAGATACACCTGAATTAATTACATTTCTCTTGATATATTCTCTTATTTTAAAATCTTCTATAAGAAAATTTCCAAAATCTTTTTTTTTTGCGTACCAGACTGAGTCCCAACCTCTATTAATACCAAGTCTTAAACCAACTGGATTAACTTTTTGTCCCATGTTTCTCCTCTATTTTTTTTGCTTCAGTTAAAATAATTGTTAAATTTGAGTAAGGTTTTTTAATTGGTGCAGCTCTACCTTTTGCTCTAGCTCTAAATCTTTTCATTACAACCTGTTTTCCGCAGAAGGCCTCTTTAACAACAAGTTTATCAATATCATACTGAAAATTATTCTCAGCATTAGCTATTGCTGAGGATAATGTTTTTTTTACATCATTTGAAATTCTTTTATCAGAAAATGTTAAATCTCTAACAGCAACATCGACCTTCTTGCCAACTATTGATCTTAAAATTGGTTTTAGTTTTCTTGTGCTAGACCTAACGTTCTTATTTATAGATTTTACAATTTTTTCTGTTTTTTTATCTTTTTTTGCCATTCTTATTTTTTCACCTCTGATTTTGTGTCTGTGCCCTCTTTTGCTTTTTTATCTGCTGGTGTGTGACCAAAAAACTGCCTTGTTGGTGCGAATTCGCCAAACTTATGTCCTACCATATCTTCTGATACTGTAATTGGAATAAACTTTTTTCCATTATAAATTAAAAAGCTAATACCAACAAAATCTGGAATAATTGTTGATTTCCTAGACCAAATTTTTATTGGCTTTTTGTTTGGATCATTTTTTTGTTTATCAACTTTTTTGATAACACTTTCCTCTACAAAGGGTCCTTTCCAAATTGATCGTGCCATATCTACCTATTTTTCTTTTTCCTTCTTCTTGAGACTATAAATTTATCAGTTCGTTTATTATCTCTGGTTTTTAATCCTTTTGCTGATTGTCCTGTTGGTGATACAGGATGTCTTCCACCAGCTGACTTACCTTCACCACCACCATGTGGATGATCTACAGGATTTTTTACAACACCTCTTGTATGAGGTCTAATTCCTAACCATCTAGATCTACCAGCTTTTCCGATTTTAATATTTTTTTGATCAGGATTGGACAGAACTCCTATTGTTGCCATACATCTTGAATTTATCTTTCTTACTTCTCCTGAGGTCATTTTCACTAAGGAATAATTTCCATCTACCCCAGATACCGTCACTGAAGTTCCAGCAGATCTTGCAATTTTTCCACCTGCTCCAGGTTGCAATTCAACATTATGTATCTCAATACCAGTAGGTATTTCCTGCAAAGGCATACAATTACCAACTTTAATTTCTATATTTGATCCATTTTGTACTTTATCTCCTACTTTAATTTTTTGAGGAGCTAGATAATAAAATTTTTTACCATCTTCAAATTTAACCAACATTATATGACAAGATCTATTTGGATCATATTCTATACGTTCTACCTCAGCAGCAGAATCGAACTTTCTTCTGTAAAAATCTACATTTCTATATTTTTGTTTATGTCCTCCGCCGTGATTTCTTGAAGTTATTCTACCAAGATTATTTCTACCTTTGGAAGAGTTATTAATAGATGTAAGGGGTTTAAAGGGTTTTCCCTTCCATAAACCTGTTCGATCAATCAAAACTGTACCTCTTGTAGTTTTTGTATATGGTTTAAAAGATTTTAGTGCCATGATTAAATTCCCGTAGTCAAATCAATCGTTTGACCCTTTTTTAATGTTATTATTGCTTTTTTGTAACCTTTAACTTTAACTTTTCTTCCTCTAGTAAGTTTAGTTCTGGGTTGTTTAATAATGATGTTTACTTTCGTAACATTAACTTTAAATATTTTCTCTATATTTTTTTTAATTATTTCCTTATTTGTTGAATTTGGGACTTTAAAAACAATTTTATTTTGATCAGACATATTTGTAGACTTTTCAGTAACTATAGGAGATAAAATTTTATCGTATGAATGAAATTTATGCATATTTTTTCTCTAACTCCCTCATGGATGTTTCTGTAAATATAATTTTTTTGAATTTTATTACATCATAACTACTGAAATGGTTTACATCTGTTACCTTAACATTTGGTATGTTTTTTATTGATCTTAGAATTTTGTTTTTTGAGGATTTGTCTAAAATCATTAATGAGTCTTTTGCCTTAAATTTTTCTAAAATTTTATTCATTTCTTTAGTTTTTGAAATTTCATTCTCAAAGTCAGAAAAAATAATTAAATTTTTCTCATTATTTTTTTCTGTTATTAGAGAAGTAATACTTTTCTTTTTTTCACTTTTGTTTATTTTTCTTACTTTGTAATTATCTTCACCTTTTGGACCATGAGCTATACCTCCACCAATGAATATTGGGGCCTTTCTGCTTGCGTGTCTAGCATTACCTGTACCTTTTTGAGCATATATTTTAGAGGTAGATCCTATAATCTCATTTTTTTGTTTGGTTTTAGCTTTTCTTCCTTTGTAATTTGCATTAGTTTTATAAAGCAATTTACTAACAAGTTTTCTATTTATTTTTGATGCTATTATTGAATCTAGAATTTCAATAGAGTCTTTTTTGCCGTCTAAACTTAATTTATCAATTTTCATTTTATTTCTTTTTTTTTTCAGGTATTTTTTTTAATTTTTCAATCGCTTCAATTTTTTCTTTAATTGTAAGTTTGTTGATATTTTTTACTGATGTTTTTACCAAAATTTCAGTATTTTTTGCGCCAGGTATTGATCCTTTTATAAACAAAAGATCATTTTCTAAATCTGACTTAATTATTTCTATATTTTGCATAGTTCTTATTTTATCACCCATATGACCTGCCATTTTTTTTCCTTTAAAAACTTTACCAGGGTCCTGTCTTTGACCTGTAGAGCCATGTGATCTATGAGATACTGAAACACCGTGAGTTGCTCTTAACCCGCTAAAATTATGTCTTTTCATACCACCAGCAAAACCTTTTCCTATAGTTTTTGATCTAATGTCTACAAATTTAACATCTTTAAAAATCTCTAATCCAAATTCATTTCCAGCTTTATAAATTGCAGTATCTTTGACTTTAAATTCTTTTAGCCTCTTTTTTGGTTCAGTATTTTTTTTTGAAAAGTATCCTTTCATAGCCTTTGTCAGTTTGGAATTTTTTATTTTTCCAAATCCTAATTGTATTGCTTTGTAACCACGGTCTTTTTCCTCAATAACATTTATTATTCTTCCTTTTTCAATCTTCAGAACAGTTACAGGGACAGACTGTCCAGTTTTATAAAACTCCCTAGTCATTCCAATTTTTTTTCCTAATAGTCCAATTTCATTCATAATTTTTTTAGATTTTAATTTCTACATCTACTCCAGAAGCTAGATCTAATTTCATTAATGCTTCTACTGTTTGAGGTGTTGGTTCAATTATATCAATCAATCTTTTATGTGTTCTAGTTTCAAACTGTTCTCTACTTTTTTTATCTATATGTGGGGATCTTAAAACTGTATACCTTTCAATTTTAGTTGGTAAAGGTATTGGGCCTTTAATGTTAGCTCCAGTCCTTTTTACAGTATTTACAATTTCCTCAGTTGATTGATCTAATACCTTATTGTCATAAGCTCTTAATTTAATTCTTATATTTTGTTTCTGCATATTTTTTTATCCAGTTTTTTTTGTTACCTCATCTTGAACATTTTGTGGGACTTTCGCATAATGATCAAAAAACATCGAATATTGAGCTCTTCCTTGAGACATTGATCTTAAATTATTAATATATCCAAACATATTAGCTAAGGGGACCATTGCAGTTATGACCGTTGCATTTCCTCGTTGCTCTTGCGTATTTATTTGTCCTCTTCTACTATTTAAATCTCCAATTACATCTCCCATGTAATCTTCGGGAGTTACTACCTCTACTCTCATTACAGGTTCCAATAACTTTAAAGTGGCTCTAGTGCATGCCTCTTTAAAACATTGTCTTGAGGCTAGCTCAAAAGCTAAAACACTAGAGTCTACATCATGGTGCAATCCATCAAGTATAGTTACTTTATAATCAATTAGTGGGAAACCTGCTAAAATTCCGTTGTCCGCTACTGTTTCAACTCCTTTTTCTACACCTGGGATAAATTCTTTTGGAATTGCCCCACCTTTAATTTTACTCTCAATTTCTCTGCCTTTACCAGGTTCCAAAGGTTCTACTGAAAGTTTAACTCTAGCAAATTGGCCTGCGCCTCCGCTTTGCTTTTTGTGCGTATAATCAAATTCAGTATTTTTTTCTATTGTTTCTCTATAAGCTACTTGTGGTGCTCCAACGTTAGCCTCAACTTTAAATTCTCTCTTCATTCGATCCACAATGATATCTAGGTGTAGCTCTCCCATACCTTTAATTATTGTTTGCCCTGACTCTTCATCCGAACTAACCCTAAATGATGGATCTTCTTTCGCAAGTCTACCAAGAGCTTCACCCATTTTTTCCTGGTCTCCTTTTGTTTTTGGCTCGACTGCAATTTCAATTACAGGATCAGGGAACTCCATAGGTTCAAGTAAGACAGGGTTGTCTTCATCGGACAATGTATGTCCTGTTATTGTATTTTTAAGTCCTGCTAAGGCAACAATATCTCCTGAATTAGCCTCTTTGATATCCTCTCTTGAATTTGCATGCATCAATAACATTCTTCCAACTCTTTCCTCTTTATCTTTTGAAGTATTGTAAATTGCAGTACCAGTTTTAACAGTTCCAGAATAAACTCTTATAAAAGTTAAAGATCCAACAAACGGATCGTTTGCTACTTTGAATGCTAATGCTGAAAATGGTGCATTATCCTCAAATTTCATAGTAATTTCATCTTCAGAATTAGGTTTAGTACCTTTTATAGAACCAATATCTTGTGGGCTTGGTAAATAATCAACAACTGCATCTAATAAAGGTTGTACACCTTTGTTTTTAAAAGCTGAGCCAGTAAGCACTGGAACAAAATCAAAATTTAGACAACCTTTTCTTACACATTTAATTAAATCCTCAGTGGATATTGCCTCTCCATTTAGATAACTTTCCATTAATTTTTCATCTTGCTCTACAGCTGTTTCTACTAGTTCTTGTCTATATTTCTCACATATTTCTTTTAAATCTGATGGTATATCTTTTTCTTCCCATTCAGCGCCTAGGTCTTCATTTTTCCATACGATAGCTTTCATTTTAATCAGATCTACTACGCCCTGCAATGAAGCTTCTACTCCAATTGGAATTTGCATAACTAAAGGTTTTGCTCCAAGTCTATCTTTTATCATGTCTACACATCTAAAAAAATCAGCACCTGTTCTGTCTAGTTTGTTAACAAAACAAATCCTCGGGACTTTATACTTGTCAGCTTGTCTCCAAACTGTTTCTGATTGTGGTTCAACACCTGCTACACCATCAAAAACAGCAACTGCTCCATCTAATACTTTGAGAGATCTTTCTACCTCAATCGTAAAGTCTACGTGGCCAGGTGTATCTATAATATTTATTCTATAATCTCTCCAAAAACATGTTGTTGCGGCAGAGGTAATAGTTATGCCTCTTTCCTGCTCTTGTTCCATCCAGTCCATTGTAGCTGCACCATCATGAACCTCACCAATTTTGTGACTTTTCCCAGTATAGTATAAAATTCTTTCTGTAGTAGTTGTTTTACCAGCATCAATATGAGCCATGATACCAATATTTCTATACTTATCTAATTTATGTGTTCTACTCATAATTTTTTTACCATCTAAAATGTGCAAATGCTTTGTTTGACTCAGCCATTTTATGCGTATCTTCTTTTTTTTTGATCGCAGATCCTCTGTTTTGATAAGCATCAAATATTTCATTAAATATTTTATCAGACATATTTTTATCTTTTCTTTTTCTTGACGCGTCTATTAGCCATCTTAATGCAAGTGCTTGTGATCTTTTAGCCTTAACCTCAACGGGTACTTGATAAGTTGCACCACCTACTCTTCTTGATCTTACTTCTACTGTTGGTTTAATATTATTTATTGCCTGGTTGAAAATATTAATTGGTTCATCTTTAGTTTTTGATTTTATCTTATCAATAGCGTCATATATTATTTTTTCTGCAATTGTTTTCTTGCCATCATACATTATTGAATTAATTAATTTTGGAATGACTACAGACTTAAACTTAGGATCAACTACTGGTATCTTTTTGGGAGCTTTTCTTTTCCTAGACATGATTACTTACCTTTTTTAGCACCATATTTTGAACGTTGTTGTTTCCTTGCTGTAACTCCTTGAGTATCAAGATTTCCTCTTAAAATATGATATCTTACACCAGGCAAGTCTTTTACACGACCTCCTCTAATCAAAACAACCGAATGTTCTTGTAAGTTATGTCCTTCCCCAGGAATATATGATGTAACTTCGTGGCCATTTGATAAACGTACTCTGGCAACTTTTCTTAGAGCTGAATTAGGTTTTTTTGGAGTAGTGGTATAAACTTTTACACAGACACCACGCTTTTGAGGAGATTTCTCCAAAGCTGGTACTTTGTCCCTCGAGGCTGGCTTTTGTCTCTTTTTCCTTAACAATTGATTTATTGTAGGCATAATTTTTACAAAATAATAATGGATGAAACTAAAAACGACCTAAAATAATGTTGTGGCAGCGTTTAATACCCCAATGGTATTACATTCCAACCAAAAATTATCGCCAAATTACTATAGAATTTATATTTGTCAAATTAAAATACTTGATATTGTAGGTTATTTTTATTGATTTACTTGGGTTTCTGACGTTTCAGAGGTTTGTTGTTCTGATAAGAATTTTTCATCATCCTTCAAAGCTTTTCTATTCCAATCATTCTTAATGCTTCCAGTTCCAGCTGGTACTAAACGTCCTACAATTACATTTTCTTTTAACCCCTGAAGAACGTCAACTTTTCCTTTTATTGCAGCATCTGTCAAAACTCTTGTGGTCTCTTGAAATGATGCCGCTGAAATGAATGACTCTGTTTGTAATGATGCTTTTGTTATTCCCATTAATACACGTTCACCTGATGCTGGCTTTTTGTTATTTTTCTTCAATTCTTCATTCATGCTTTCAAATTTAATTCGATCGACTATTTCGCCCGGTAATAAACTTGAGTCACCAGAATTTTTAACCTCAATTTTTTTGAGCATTTGTCTTAGAATTGTTTCAATATGTTTGTCATTAATTACTACACCTTGAAGTCTATAAACTTCTTGAACTTGATTTACAAAATATTCAGTCAATTCTTCAATACCCAATATTCTTAGTATATCATGTGGTAAAGGTTGGCCGTCTAATAAGTATTCACCTTTTTTTATTATTTCTCCCTCATTAAAATTGATATGTTTTCCTTTTGGAATTAGATAATTAGAACTTTCCCCATTTTCAGCAACAATGGATATTCTTTGTTTACCTCTTACTTCTTTTCCAAACAAGACCTTTCCATCATTTTCTGCAATTATTGCACTATCTTTAGCTTTTCTTGCTTCAAACAATTCTGCAACACGTGGTAAACCCCCCGTGATATCTTTTGTTTTAGATGTTTCTTTTGGTAAACGTGCAATAACATCACCTGCTGAGATTTTTTGACCATCTTTAACTGACAATATCGAGTCAGGTACTAGATAATATCTCGCTTCATTATCATCCGCTTTTTTAATCACATTTCCCTTATCATCTCTCAAAGTAATTCTTGGTTTAAGATCAGTGTTTTTAGATTGTGATCTCCAATCTAATACAGATTTTGACGCTATACCTGTAGCATCGTCTACGGTCTCTGATAATGAAACTCCATCAATTAAATCTACAAAATTCACTATACCACTTTTTTCTGCGATAACAGGTGTTGTATAAGGATCCCATTCACAAATCTTAGAGTTTTTCTTTATTTTTTCTCCGTTTTTAAAAAATAACTTTGATCCATAAGGAACCTTATAAATTGCAATTTGTAAGCCTTTATCATCCTCTAAGGAAAGTTGAGTGTTTCTACCCATTACAATTAGATTTTTTTTGGAATCTTCAATTAAGTTTGTATTTATTATTTTTAATGTCCCCTCATTTTTACTTACAATTTGAGAGTCTTGTTTTATTGAGGCAGTTCCACCAACGTGAAATGTTCTCATAGTTAACTGGGTTCCAGGTTCACCAATCGACTGTGCAGAAATCATTCCAATTGCCTCACCAACATGAACCATTTTGCCTCTGGATAAATCTCTTCCATAGCTCATTGCACAAACACCTTCTTTTGATCCACATGTTATTACTGAATAAACTCTTATCGATTTTACTCCCGCAGCATCAATTTTTTCACATCCTGACTCATCAATCATTTCTCCTTTTTTAATAATTGTCTCTCCTGAAATAGGATTTTTTATATCGCTTGCAGCTATTCTTCCTAAAGCTCTTTCTGATAAAGCTACAATAACATTTCCTCCCTCGATAATCTCAGAGAGAGCAATGCTCCCTCGAGTTTTACAATCACAATCTTTTTTAGTTATTGTTAAATCTTGAGCTACATCGCACAATCTTCTCGTTAAATAACCAGAATTAGCAGTTTTTAAAGCCGTATCAGCTAAACCTTTCCTTGCTCCGTGTGTAGAGTTAAAATATTCTAAAGCTGTTAATCCCTCTTTAAAATTAGATGTAATTGGGGACTCTATAATCTCACCGGATGGTTTTGCTATAAGTCCTCTCATTCCAGCAAGCTGTTTCATTTGTGCTGCAGATCCTCTTGCCCCTGAATCAGCCATCATAAAAACTGAATTTATTTTCAAACCATCTTTTGTTGTCTCTGTTGCTGAGATTCTTTTCATCATTTCACCAGCTACACGGTCCGTACATTTCGACCATGCATCAACTACTTTATTATACTTTTCCCCTCTAGTTATTAGACCCTCAGAATATTGATTCTCATAATCAGCTATTAATTTTTTTGTTTCATTAATTAATTGAGATTTATTTTCTGGTATTATCAGGTCATCTTTACCAAATGATATTCCAGCTTTAAAGGCATGTTTAAAACCTAGATCTTTTAATTTATCACAAAATATTACTGTACTTTTTTGACCTGTAAATCTAAATACAATATCGATAACTTCTGATACTGTTCTTTTTGGTAAAAGCCTATCTATCAGTGAGAATTTAATATCTTTGTGCTTCGGAAGTAAATTTGCAAGAAGAAATCTTCCAGCTGTGCTTGTAAATTTTTGGTTAATATGTTTACCTGTTTCATCTACAGTTTCAAATCTTGATATAATTCTTGAATGCACATTTATACTCCCAGACTCCAAACCTTGTTCTATTTCTGAATTATTTACAAAATATCCTTCGACTTTATCTGTTTGATATGGAGGTTGAGATAAATAGTAAATACCTAATATCATATCCTGACTTGGAACAATTATTGGCTTACCATTTGATGGACTTAAAATATTATTAGTAGACATCATTAAAACTCTTGCTTCTAATTGTGCTTCTAAGCTTAATGGAATATGAACTGCCATTTGATCTCCATCGAAATCAGCATTGAAAGCTGCACAGGTCAATGGATGCAATTCTATTGCATCTCCCTCAATCAATTTTGGCTCAAAGGCTTGGACTCCCAATCTATGAAGTGTTGGAGCTCTATTCAAGAGGATAGGATGTTCTCTAACAATTAATTCAAGTGCGTCCCAAACTGCATTTGTCTCTTTTTCCACTAATTTTTTAGCTTGTTTAATAGTTGATGCTAAACCTAATTTATTTAATCTTGCGTATAAAAAAGGTTTAAATAATTCTAATGCCATTTTTTTTGGTAATCCGCATTCATGTAATTTCAAATCTGGTCCAACAACGATTACTGATCTTCCTGAATAGTCTACTCTTTTACCTAGTAAATTCTGTCTAAATCTACCCTGCTTTCCTTTTAACATTTCAGCAAGAGATTTTAATGGTCTTTTACCAGTCCCAGTTATAACTCTTCCTCTTCTTCCATTATCAAATAATGCATCGACAGACTCTTGTAACATTCTTTTCTCATTTCTAACAATTATGTCTGGAGCTTTTAGATCCATTAATCTTTTAAGTCTGTTATTTCTATTTATTACTCTTCGGTATAGATCATTAAGATCTGAGGTAGCAAATCTCCCACCATCAAGTGGAACTAAAGGTCTTAATTCAGGTGGAATTACTGGAATAGTAGTTAATATCATCCATTCTGGTTTATTCCCGGTCTCTATGAATGAATCTATTAATTTTAATCTTTTAATAGATCTTTCCTCAGCTACTTTTGATTTAGTCTCATTTATATTCTTACGAAGGGTTTCTTTTTCCTTATTAAGGTCAATTGATTTTAATATTTCTAATATTGCCTCTGCTCCAATTCCAGCTGTAAAAGACTCGTCACCAAATTCCTCTTGATATTTATTTAATTCATCTTCATTTAAAAGTTGGTTTTTTTTTAAACTTGTTAGTCCAGGTTCAATTACAATAAAGCTTTCAAAATAAAGAACTCTTTCAACTTCTTTTAATTTCATATCTATAGCCAATGAAATTCTGCTTGGTAAAGATTTTAAAAACCAAATATGAGCCACTGGTGTTGCAAGATTTATATGACCCATTCTTTCTCTTCTTACATTAGATTTTGTAACTTCGACTCCACACTTTTCACAAATTATTCCTCTAAATTTCATTCGCTTGTATTTTCCACACAAACACTCATAATCTTTTATAGGTCCAAAGATTCTTGCACAAAATAATCCATCTTTTTCAGGTCTAAAAGTTCTATAGTTTATAGTCTCTGGTTTCTTGATTTCCCCATAAGTCCATGACTTGATTTTCTCAGGACTTGCTAGAGTAATTTTAATACTATTAAAATTCTGAGCTTCTGAAATGCTTGTATCTTTAAATAAATCTTTTAAATCTTTTTTCATATTAATTTAATTCAACATTTAATGCTAAAGCTTTAATTTCTTTTACCAAAACATTGAAAGATTCTGGTATACCAGATTCAAAGTTTTCCTCGCCTTTTACAATTGTTTCATAAACTTTTACTCTACCTGCTACATCATCAGATTTAACAGTTAAAATTTCTTGAAGTGTATAAGATGCGCCATAAGCCTCTAAAGCCCAAACTTCCATTTCACCAAAACGTTGACCGCCTAATTGTGCTTTACCTCCTAATGGTTGTTGAGTTACCAAACTGTATGGTCCTGTTGATCTCGCATGAATTTTGTCCTCTACTAGATGGTGTAATTTGAGCATATAAATGGTTCCTACAGTTACCTCTCTGTCAAATTTTTCACCTGTTCTACCATCCCAAAGCATTGTCTGTCCTGACTTAGGTAACGTTGCTAAATCTAACATATTTGTAACATCTTGTTCCTTAGCTCCATCAAAGACAGGAGTTGAGATTGGAACTCCATTTTGTAAATTTTCGCAAAGATCTTTAAATTCTGTCTTTGTAAGTTTATCTAAATTATCGATAAAAACATCTTTTCCATAAACAGATTTTAAAAAGTTTGAAATCTTGTCATTTTTTTCTACTCTTTTTTGATTTTCATTTACCAATTTTTTCATATTTTCACCTAGCTCAGAACAAGCCCAACCCAAATGGGTTTCTAATATCTGTCCTACATTCATCCTACTTGGCACACCTAAAGGATTAAGGACTATGTCAACAGGTTTTCCGTTTTCCCTGTAAGGCATATCCTCTACAGGAACAATTTTACTCACTACACCCTTATTACCATGTCTTCCAGACATCTTATCTCCAGGTCTTAATCTTCTTTTAATTGCTACAAATACTTTTACCATTTTCATTACACTTGGTAGAAGCTCATCTCCTTGACGTATTTTTAATACTTTATCTTCAAATCTTTCCTGGATATCCTGTTTTGCTTTATTGTACTGGTCTTTAAGTTGATCTAAAGCAGCTGTTTTTTTGCTATCTGATAAAGATATCTTTATAATATCTGAAACACTCACTTTTTCAATTGTTTCAATAGATAGTTTTGTTCCAACCTCTAAGTCTTTTATTTTTTTATTTAGAGAAATTCCATCTAATATTTCTAAAGCTCTTTGTTTAATACTTCTCTCTAGAATTTCCTCTTCTACTATTTTATCTTGTTGAACTGACTCGATCTCAGCTCTTTCAATTGTTATGGATCTTTCGTCTTTCTCTATCCCATGTCTATTAAATACTCTTACATCAACAACAATACCTCCACTACCACTTGGCATTTTAAGTGAGGTATCTGTGACATCAATTGCTTTTTCTCCAAATATGGATCTTAGAAGTTTCTCCTCTGGACCTGAGGCAGAATCTCCTTTTGGAGTAACTTTTCCAACTAATATATCTCCAGGCTTAACCTCGGCGCCAATATAAACTATACCTGACTCATCTAAATTTTTTAATGCCTCTTCATTTACATTAGGTATATCTCTTGTTATATCTTCTTCACCCAATTTTGTATCTCTAGCCATTATTTCATATTCTTCTATATGAACTGAAGTAAAAACATCATCTGTTACACATCGTTCAGAAATTAAGATTGAATCTTCAAAATTATAACCTTGCCATGGCATGAATGCTACGGTTACATTCTTACCTAACGCTAATTCACCTAGTTTAGTTGAAGGGCCATCTGCAATTATATCTCCAGATTTTACTTTATCTCCAACTCTTACCAAAGGCTTCTGATTTATACATGTATTTTGATTTGATCTTTTAAATTTTTGTAAATTATAAATATCAACTCCCGATTTTGTAAAATCACTTTCAGATGTTGCTTTGATTACTATTCTTTTTCCATCAATTTTGTCTACAACTCCCTCTCTTTTAGCAACTATTGTAACCCCTGAGTCCAATGCAACATCACTTTCGATTCCAGTGCCAACTAATGGTGACTCAGGTTTTAATAATGGAACTGCTTGTCTCATCATATTGGATCCCATTAAAGCTCTATTCGCATCATCATTTTCCAAAAAAGGTATTAAAGAGGCAGCAACTGATACAAGTTGTTTTGGTGATACATCTATATAGTCAATATTTTCTGGTTTAGATAAAATAAAATTTAAATTTTGTCTGCATGAAACAAGTTCCTCAGTAAATTTACCATTCTTATCTATTTTAGAGTTTGCTTGAGCAATTGTATATTTTGTCTCCTCCATTGCTGATAAATATTCAATTTTATCTTCAACTTTTCCATCTTTTACTTTTTTATACGGGCTTTCGATAAAACCATATTTATTAATTTTAGAATAAGTAGATAAGCTATTTATCAATCCAATGTTAGGTCCTTCTGGTGTTTCTATAGGGCAAATTCTTCCGTAATGAGTAGGATGCACGTCTCTTACCTCAAATCCTGCTCTTTCACGTGTCAATCCGCCTGGTCCTAATGCAGATACTCTTCTTTTATGAGTTATTTCTGACAATGGATTTGTTTGATCCATAAATTGTGACAGTTGCGAAGTGGCAAAAAAATCTTTTAAAGAAACAGTTAGAGGTTTTGCATTTATTAAATCTTGCGGCATAGCTGACTCAACATCCAATGTTGTCATTTTTTCTTTGATTGCTCTTTCCATTCTGTAAACACCAATTCTCGCTTGGTTTTCAACTAATTCTCCTACTGATCTTACTCTTCTATTGGCCAAATGGTCGATATCATCTATTTCGTCTTTTCCATCTCTTAAATCCAACATTTTTTGAATGATTGCTAAAATATCGTCGTTTCTGAGAATTGTAATTTTATCTGAACAGTTTAAGTTGAGTCTAGAGTTCATTTTCACTCTTCCAACATCTGATAAATCATACCTGTCTGAACTAAAAAAAAGATTATTAAAAATCTGAGTTGCAATTTCAATTGTCGGTGGCTCACCGGGTCTAAGTACTTTATATATTTCATTTATAGCATCATTTTTTGTTTCATTTTTGTCATTAAATATTGTTTGAAGTAAGTAAGGACCTTTACTTATGGAGTTTGTTGAGGAAATTGATATTTCATTTATATCATTACTTAAGAACTTTTGAATAATAGTCTCATTTAATTCTGTTCCTATTTTAAATTTGTCTCCATCAACTTCAAAATCTTTATGAAGAAACTTGCCATATAAAGAGTTACTGGATACAAAAATTTCTTTTAGTCCTTCATTGAATAATTTTTTTGCTGTAACAAAGTTAATTTTTTCCCCTATTTTAACAACAACTTTTTGTGTTTTTGCATCAACTATTTCCTCAGAAAAATTTTTGGATTTATAGTTTTCAGGATTAAATTTTGTTTTCCACTTGTTTAACTTCTTATCTAACGTATAAATTTCTTTATCATAGAATTCATTTACAATATCACTCTTAGAATAGCCAAGTGCCAGAAGTAATGTTGATACATAAATTTTCTTTTTTCTATCTATTCTGAAATATAGCAAATCTTTTACATCGTATTCAAAATCTAACCAAGAACCTCTGTTTGGTATAACTCTACAATTAAATAATAATTTTCCACTTGCATGACTTTTTCCTTTATCATGATCAAAAAAAACTCCGGGACTTCTATGCATTTGGTTAACAACTACTCTTTGAACTCCGTTAGTAATAAAAGTACCACTATTTGTCATCATTGGCACTTCGCCCATATAAACTTCTTGCTCTTTTGCGGATAAAATTTCTTTTGTATTATTTTCTTGATCAATTTCGTAAACAACTAATCTCAATGTACATTTGAGTGCAGAGGAATATGTCAATCCTCTCTGTATACACTCTTCTACATCAAATTTTGGTTTTTCTAACCTATAAGATACATATTCTAATGTAGCTTTGTCGTTTAAATCTTCAATTGGAAATATACTTTTAAAAACCCTATCGAAACCTTTTACTAAATTATGTTCAACATCTTTTTTTAGTTCTGTAAGTTCTTTATAAGAATTTTTTTGTACTTCTATTAAATTAGGTATTGATAAACCTTCTTTTAATTTTCCAAAATTTTTTCTTATATTTTTTTTTTCAGTAAACGATAATTGCATCAATGTTACAATTGCTAATTAAATTTAACTAGCAATTTAAATTTTGTTTATTATTTAAGTTCTACTTTTGCTCCAGCAGCTTCTAATTTAGCTTTGATTTCTTCAGCTTCTTTTTTGTTTACACCTGCTTTGACCTCTTTTGGTGCACCCTCAACTAAATCTTTTGCTTCTTTCAGACCAAGAGACGTTACACCTCTGATCTCTTTAATTACATTAATTTTTTTATCACCTGCAGAAGCGAGAACTACTGTAAATTCGCTTTTTTCTTCAGCTGGAGCAGCTCCTGCTCCACCTGCAGCTGGTGCAGCCGCAACTGCAGCTGCTGCTGTGACTCCCCATTTTTCCTCTAATTGTTTTGAAAGCTCTGCAGCCTCAACAACTGTTAAGCTTGATAGATCTTCTATGATTTTATTTAAGTCAGCCATAATTTATACCGGTTATTTTTTTGATTTTTCGAGCGCTAAAATAGCGATTTTTGAAGCAGGTGCAAGTAAAATACTTGCTATTTTTTGGGCAGGAGACCTCAATATTCCTACAATTTTCGCTCTTGCTTCGTCAAGTGTGGGTAAAGTTGCTACATTTTGTACACCTGCAACATCTAAAATATCTGTTCCCATTATACCACCTAAAATCTTCAGATTCGAATTTTCTTTTGAAAATTTAGTTAATATTTTTGCAGATTTAATTGCATCCTCTGATAAAGCTACTGCTGTTGGACCAGTAAATAAATCAGATAAATCCTTACATCTTGTTTTTTGCAAAGCTATTTTTGTAATTCTATTTTTTGTAATTTTAAATTGAATTCCGTGCTCTCTCATTCTATTTCTCAAGTCGTCAAGTTGTTGCATTGTTAACCCTTGATAGTGTGTGACAATTACTGCCTCAGATTTATCAAACTGAGAACTCATTTTGTCGATATATTCCTTTTTTTTTAATTTATCCATCATGTTTATATATTCTTATTTAATTTAAGCTTATAAGAAACACCCATACTTGAAGTAATGAATAAGCTTTTAATTAAATCACCTTTAATTGTTGTATTCATTTTTTCTTTCTCTAAAGTTTCAATAATTGCATTGAAATTTTTGATTAAGTTTTCATCTGAAAAAGATTTTTTTCCAATTGATACTCCAATATTTCCATCTTTATCATTTCTAATTTCAACCTGTCCAGACTTTGAGTCTTTAACTGATTTTTCAACATTATCTGTAACTGTCCCAAGCTTTGGATTAGGCATCAAACCTTTTGGACCTAAAACCTTTCCAAGCTTTGATAATTTAACCATCATTGAAGGTGTACAAATTAATTTTTCAAAATCTAAATATCCTCCTTTAATTTTTTCAATTAGCTCATCACCACCAACAGTATCTGCTCCTGCGTTCATAGCATCTTTTTGTTTAGGTTCCTCACAAACTACAGCTACTTTTACCTTTTTACCTGTTCCTCCTGGCATATTAATTACCGTTCTTAAATTGATCTCATTTTTTTTTTGTTTATTGTTAATTTGAAAACTTAAATCTATTCCTTCGTCAAATTTTGTAGTACAATTTTTTTTTATTATTGGTAATAATTTTTCAATACTTTCAGAAGTAATTTCTCTTGTATTTTTAGGAAGTTTTTTATATCTTTTTGACGACATTATTCCTTAACCTCAATTCCCATGGATCTTGCTGATCCCATTATTATCTTTGTTGCTTGATCTAAATCATGTGCATTTAAATCTTTCATTTTTTTTTTGGCAATTTCTTCAGCTTGTTTTTTTGTTATAGATGCTACAATATTTCTTCCTGGTTCTTGAGATCCACCTTTAAGTTTAGCAGCTTCCTTAATAAAATGAGATGCTGGTGGCGACTTAATAATAAAGTCAAATTTTTTATCCTTGTAAACTGTTATAACAACAGGGACTGGCTTGCCCATAAAATCTTTAGTTTTTTCATTAAACGCTTTACAAAATTCCATTATATTAATTCCTCTTTGACCTAGAGCAGGTCCAACTGGTGGGGCGGGATTAGCTTGACCACCTTTAATTTGTAATTTTACATAGCCACTAATTTCTTTTTTTGCCATCAGCTTACCTTTTCAACTTGGTTATATTCTAATTCGACTGGAGTTGCTCTTCCAAATATTAAAACTGAAACTTTTAATTTTGATTTTTCCTCATCAACATCCTCTACTAAGCCATTAAAAGAAGCAAAAGGTCCATCAATTACCTGTACCTTTTCTCCAACTGAATATTCAATTCCAGTTTGAGCTTGTGTTACACCGTCTTTGATTTGACCTAATATTTTTTCAATCTCTTTATCTGATACTGGTGAAGGTATACCTTTAGCTCCTAAAAAACCACTCACTTTTTTTATTCCTTTTATCATATGGTAAATATTATCATCCATCTCACTTTTTATTAAAATATATCCAGGGAAATATTTTTTTTTGCGCTGTACTCTCTTTCCTCTTTTAACCTCTGTAACATCCTGAGTTGGCACTACTATTTCTTCAAATTTCTCGGATATTTTAGCTTTTTCAGCTTCATCTTTTATATTCTGAGCCACTTTATTTTCAAAGCTTGAATGTGATTGAACAATGTACCAGTTTTTCATTATAAACTCACTTTCAAAATTACATCTAATAAGGATTTAAAAATTTGATCTACTAATAAAAAAAATATAGCTGCAACAATTGCCATTGCTACTACCATCAGACTTCCTTGAACAGTTTCTTTGCCAGTTGGCCAAGAAACTCTGAATGCTTCTTGCTTTACTTCCTGAATAAATTTTAAAGGGTTTTTCATAAATTTATTTGGCAGGAGCGGAGGGAATCGAACCCCCAACCTCCGGTTTTGGAGACCGGCGCTCTACCAATTGAGCTACACTCCTATTGGTAGCTTACTTTATAATTTTAGTTACTACTCCTGCTCCTACTGTTCTACCACCTTCTCTTATGGCAAAATTTAATTTTTCACTCATTGCAATAGGTGTTATTAATTTTACTTTAAACTTAGCATCATCTCCAGGCATAACCATTTCTGTTCCAGAAGGTAGCTCTACTTCACCGGTCACATCGGTTGTTCTAAAATAAAACTGAGGTCTATATTTAGTGAAAAATGGTGTGTGTCTTCCACCTTCTTCTTTTTTTAGAACATATGCTTGTGCTTCGAATTCAGTATGTGGAGTAACAGATCCAGGTTTAGCTAAAACCTGACCTCTTTCAACATCTGTTCTCTCAACACCTCTTAATAATGCTCCAATATTGTCTCCAGCTTCGCCAGTATCTAATATTTTTCTAAACATTTCCACTCCAGTACAGACTGATTTCTTTGTTTCTCTAATCCCCACTATTTCGATTTCTTCTCCAGTTTTAACAATACCTTGTTCTACTCTTCCTGTAACAACTGTTCCTCGTCCAGAAATAGAGAATACATCTTCAACAGGCATTAAAAAAGGTTTGTCCTTTGGTCTGTCTGGTTGAGGAATATGTTCGTCAACTGCTTTCATTAATTCCATGATAGCGTTTTTCCCTATCTCATCATCTTTACCTTCAACTGCAGCTAAAGCTGAACCTTTGATAATAGGAGTTTTATCTCCTGGAAATTTATATGAAGTTAAAAGCTCTTTTATTTCTTCCTCAACAAGTTCGATCAATTCTTTATCTTTTACTTGATCAACTTTATTTAAGAAAACTACAATTGCAGGTACACCAACTTGTCTAGCTAATAGTATATGTTCTCTTGTTTGAGGCATAGGTCCATCAGCAGCATTAACAACTAATATTGCTCCATCCATTTGAGCTGCACCAGTTATCATATTTTTTACATAGTCGGCATGGCCTGGGCAATCTACGTGAGCGTAATGTCTTTTATCTGTTTCATATTCTACGTGTGCAGTAGAAATAGTTATACCTCTCTCTTTTTCCTCAGGAGCTTTGTCAATTTGATCGTATGCTACGAATTGGGCTCCACCTGCCTCTGCAAGAACTTTGGTAATTGCTGCAGTTAGGGTTGTTTTTCCATGGTCCACATGTCCAATAGTTCCAATATTACAATGTGGCTTACTTCTGTTAAATTTTTCTTTCGACATTACTTTTTATACCTCTTAATAATTTATAGTTTTTGGAGCGGGTAAAGGGAATCGAACCCTTACATCCAGCTTGGAAGGCTAGCGTTCTACCATTGAACTACACCCGCATAACCAAGTTACACTCCAAGTTTTTAAACTTTTTGAATGGTGGAGGGGGAAGGATTCGAACCTTCGAAGACCGAAGTCAACGGGTTTACAGCCCGCCCCATTTGACCGCTTTGGTACCCCTCCTTTTAAGTCGGGGAAGCGTCCCCTTGTTCAATAAAGCTTAAACAACATGCGTTTTATATATTTTTATTGCATAAATGCAATATTAGAAATTGAGGGAAATTAGCAAAAAATTAGATATAAGAGGCTAAATTTATGTCAAAATCGTCTTTTTTTATAATTGGTAGGCATGCTGTCATAGAAGCACTAAAAAATCCTAAAAGAAAAGTTTTAAGGGTTTTTTTAACTGAGGAAAGCAAAAAAAATATACATAGAAATAGCCCAAGAATTAATCTTTTAAAAAATCAAAAAATCTTTTTTAAAACGAAAAAGGAATTAGACAAGTTTACAAGAAATGAGGGAATTCAGCATCAAGGTTTTGTTGCAGAAATAGAGCATTTAGAAAAATTAGAGTTAAAGGAGTTTATTAAAAATAAAACAAATTTAACATTTGCGTGTTTGGACGATATTACAGATCCAAGAAATATTGGATCAATTATTAGAAGTGCTGCCTCATTTAAAGTAGATGGAATTATTATAAAGGAAAGGACATTTCCTTCTGAAAGTAAACTTATGTACAAATCAGCTAGTGGTATGGTAGAAAACATAAATATTTTTGAGGTACCAAATATAAATACGACTTTAAAATATTTAAGAGAAAAAAATTTTTGGGTATATGGGTTTGATTCAAATTCAGAAAAAAATTTTACAGAAATTAAATGGTCAGGAAATAAAATATTGTTATTTGGTTCAGAAGGATATGGGATCAAAGTTCATACAAAAAAATATACTGATTTTTTAGTTAAAATAAAAATTGATAAAAGAGTTGAAAGTCTGAATGTTTCAAACAGTGCAGCTATAGTATTTCACTATATAGACTTAAAAAAATAACTTGATAAACTTATAAATATTATTAAAAACACTTTGTGCCCTTGTAGCTCAGCTGGTAGAGCAATTGATTTGTAATCAATAGGTCCGCGGTTCGAGTCCGTGCGGGGGCACCATCATAAAAGATGGTGGGACTGGTAGGTTACGCTCCTACTACCCCCTCGATGTCAACGAGGTACTCTACTATTGAGCTACAGTCCCTCTAAAATTTAATTTTATCATATTATTTATTTCAATAAAATATTCTATAGGAATTTACTATTTTACAATTATTATTTTTATTGAATTCATTTTTACATTGATTAGTTTTTTTGAAAATAACTTCTTTTTTCATTTTTAAATAATAATCT
>CACNHI010000006.1 GCA_902620265.1 uncultured Pelagibacteraceae bacterium
CTTACAAGAGAATCGTAACTTGAGGATAATTCTAAAATTGTTTCACAAACTTTATAATTATTTTTATCTATCTGAGACACTGGTGTTACCTCGGCTGCAGTTCCTGTCAAAAAACAACCTTCAAAATCTGAAAGTTCATTCGGAGATATTTTTCTTTCATGCAATTTAATACTTTTAGATTTTGCGATGTCAATTACTGTACGTCTAGTTATTCCGTCAAGAAAAGAATCTGGAATTGGGGTATGGAATTCATTATTTTTATCTTTAAAAAAAATATTTGCACCAGTTGCTTCCGCAATGTTTCCTTCATGATCTAACATTAAAGAATCTGTAAAACCTAGTCTTTCAGCTTCATGTTTGGAAAGAGTACAAATCATATAAAGCCCTGAAGCTTTAGTATCCCAAGGCACAGAGTCTGGAGATGGTCGTTTCCATTTTGAAATATTTAATTTTATCCCTTCTGTTTTTAATTTTGGATCAAAGTAAGTTCCCCATTCCCAGCTTGCAATTGCAACATGTATTTTTGTTTTTTGTGCAGAAATTGCCATCATCTCACTACCTCTCCACGCAAAAGGTCTTATATATCCATTTTGCACTTTCTGAGCTGCAACTGTTTTTTTTGTTGCATTATTTATCTCTTCTTCTGAGAATGGTATTTTCATTCCCATTCTTTTAGCAGAATAAAAAAATCTTTCTGTATGTTCCTCAAGCTTAAATATTTCTCCATCATAAACTCTTAATCCCTCGAATATACAACTTGCATAATGTAATCCATGGCTTAAAACATGAAGTTTTACATCCTGCCAATCAATAAGTTCGTTATTGTACCAAATTTTTCCATCTCTTTTATCAAACGGTATCATTAGATTTTATTTTCCAAAAAAATATCTTTGTATATATAATATGTCAATATAACTTACCAATATGAAAGATCTTTTGTACTTAAAAGACGAACAATTAAAAGAATTTATTGAAAAATTATTCATTGGTTACAGAGAGTCCTTCGCAGATGCCAAAAAAACCCTTGATAAGTATTCCTTGGGTATAGCTCATCACAAGGTCATTCATATTATCTCTATTCATAATGGTATAACAATATCTCATCTATTAAAAAAATTAAAAGTAACAAAACAAAGTTTAAACAGAATTCTTAATGATTTAGTAAAATTTAATATTATTTCATTCGTTAAGGATGAAAAAGACTCAAGAATGAAACATGTTTATCTTACAAAAAAGGGTGAAAATATTTTTGATGAAATTTTTACTTCTCAAAAAAAAAGAATTTATAATGCACTTATCAAATCATCTTCACTCGAGGTAAACAATTTTAAAAGTGTATTAAAGAAAATAATTAATGAATAATTTCGAAGCGCATATACTAGTTGTTGATGATGATGATGGAATAAGAAATTTGGTAAAAAAGTACTTAAACGAAAATAATTTTCTTATTACTACTGCTAAAAATGCTGAAGACGCTGTTGAAAAAGTAAATATTGTAAAATTTGATTTAATAATTCTTGACATAATGATGCCAGGACAAACTGGTTTACAATTCTTAGCAGAAAATAAGAAAAAACTTTACACACCAGTAATATTGCTTACAGCCAAAGGTGAACCAAAAGATAGGATAGAAGGTTTAGAAATAGGAGCAGATGATTATTTGCCAAAACCATTTGAGCCAAAGGAATTAATTCTAAGGATTAGAAATATATTAAATAAAACTATAAAACATAATAAAAAAAGAGTAATCGAATTTGACAATATTAAAATCGATTTAAATAAATTGATAATACATAAAAACAAGGAAGAATTTAAAATAAATAATACTGAGAAAATAATTTTGGAAAAAATGATTAACTCACCAGGAGAATCATTTTCTAGAGATTACATTGGAAATTTGATTGATATAGACAAAGAAAGGTCTGTTGATGTAATTATTACAAGACTTAGAAAAAAAATAGAGTTGGATCCCAAAAATCCCAAATATCTTCAAACAATAAGAGGAACTGGCTATGTCCTTTGGATTGAATAAATTTTTAAAAAATTTATTACCAAAACAACTATTTTACAGAGCGCTATTAATAGTTGCTGCACCAATAATTATTCTACAGATAACTATCTCGATTGTTTTTTTTGATAGCTTATGGATTAAAACAAATAAGGGAATGACTAGGGCACTAATTGGTGAAATTAAGTTTTTTATTGAAGCATATGATAACGAACAGTACAACAAGGACTCTTTAACTAAACTCTTTTCTGATACACAAAATATAAGGGCAAATTATGTTCCTCATATGATGATGCCAAAGGACGATTTTGAAAGATGGTTTAGCCCAATGGATAGAACATTGAGAAGAGAACTAAAATCTAAATTTAATAATTATTGGTTTGATACGACAACTTTTAAAGAGAATATTGATCTTAAAATCAAATATTTAAATGGATATTTTCAATTTGAAATTCCAAAAAATAGAGTTGCAAATTCATCTGCAAGAATTTTTGCTTTATGGATAACATTACCTGCATTTTTGTTGATTGCTATCGCACTAATTTTTCTTAAGAATCAAACTAGACCTATTATAAATTTAGCAAGAGCGTCAGAAAAATTTGGAAGAGGCGAGGATGTTGGAGAATATAGACCTTCTGGGGCTCTTGAAATAAGAAAGGCTGGTTATGAATTTGAGAGAATGAGAAAAAGAATAATCAGACATCTTAACCAAAGATCAGAAATGTTATCAGGTATTAGTCACGATTTAAGAACGCCTTTGACAAGAATAAAACTTCAGCTAGCATTTATTAAGGATAAGCAATTATCAAATAAACTATCTGAAGATGTAATTGAAATGGAAAAAATGTTAAACGAATACCTTCAATTCTCAAAAAATAGATCAAGTGAAAAAGGCGAAAAATTTGACTTATCAAAAATTTTAGAAAAAATAATCTTAAAATATAATAATAAAAATATACAAACAGATATTAGGCAAAATATTTTATTCCATGGAAAAAAAACCCTTATTAATAGATGTATTTCAAATATTTTAGACAATAGTCTGAAATATGGAAAAAATGTTAAAGTAAATTTAAAAAAAAGTAATAATAACATAACATTACTAATTGATGATGATGGACCTGGTATTCCAAAAAATGAATATGAAAATGTTTTCAAACCCTTTTATAAAATTGATAAAAGTAGAAATGAGTCAAAATCAAGCGTTGGTTTGGGTATGTCCATAGCATCAGATATCATACAATCACACGGTGGAAATATAAAATTAGAGAAATCAATTTTAAATGGATTACGGGTAAGAATAACTTTACCTTTTTAATTTTTTAGATTGTTTCTTATTTTTAAGTGACTTTTCTCTTTCTAAATTTTCAACTCTTTTTTTTAAAATATCAAATTCTTCTTTAGTAGGAAGTTCAAGCTTAAGTATAATCTCGTCTTTTTTGGACTTAAGTATATTTAAAATCTCGTTATTTAAATCTTTATAAGAAATTAGTCCTTGTTCAAATAATTTTGTAAGTTTATCTGTAATAAATTTTGATTTTGTCATACAAAGCTAGTTAAAAATATTATATTCTTACAATTATTTTTTTAAAATGTTTACTAATAATTTTGACCCAGTTGCCTTTAGTTTATTTGCTTTTGAAATCAGATGGTACTCATTATCATATATTTTTGGCATTTTATTTGGGTGGTTTCACTGTAAGAAGTTTTTAATCAAGGATAAGATTATTTCATCCCTTTTTGATGATTTAATAACATATTTAATAGTTGGAATAATTATTGGAGGAAGGCTTGGATATGTAATATTTTATAACTTGGAATATTATTATCATAATTTAATTGAGATATTTTTTATTTGGGAAGGTGGTATGTCGTTTCATGGTGGTTTGATTGGAATTATCGTGTCTACATATCTATATAGTAAAAAACATAAAATTAATAAGTATGTTTTTTTAGATTTAATATCTGTGTCTGCGCCGATAGGCCTCTTCTTTGGTAGGATAGCTAATTTTATTAATGCTGAACTTATCGGTAAAACCACAAATGGTAATTGGGGTGTAATTTATCCTCAAATTGATAGTGTCCCAAGGCACCCTTCGCAATTATATGAGGGCTTTTTGGAAGGAATAGTTTTATTTATTATTTTGAACCTAATTTATCAAAAAAAAAATATTAAAATTGGAACAGTATCTTTTGCGTTTTTATTTTTTTATGGAATATTTCGCTTTATATGTGAATTTTTTAGGGAACCAGATCCACAGCTCGGTTATTTGGTTGGATCATTTAGTATGGGAATGTTGTTGAGTTTGTTAATGATATTTTTAGCTATAATTTTTTTTTATAAAATAGATGCAGCAAAAACTTAAAAAATTTAGATTTACATTAAATAAGAAAATTTCAGTAGATAAGTTTTTGGAAAAAGCATTATACGAACCAAAGATAGGATACTATAATAATAAAATTCCTTTTGGAAAAGATGGAGACTTTATAACTTCACCCACAATTTCAAATTTATTCTCTGAGATTTTAGCGATTTGGATAATTTCTACGTGGGAAAAGTTTGGAAAACCAAATATATTTAATTTAGTTGAACTTGGTCCAGGAGATGGAAGTTTAACAAAGACTCTTATAAAAACTTTTAAGAAATTTCCAGAATTTAATGAATGTGTAAAAATATTTTTATATGAAAAAAGTAATTTGTTAAAAATTATTCAAAAAAAAAAAATTCAAAATGATCAAATTAAATGGATTCAAAACTTTAATTTAATAAAAAAAGGGCCGGTAATTTTTTTTGGAAATGAGTTTTTTGATGCAATACCAATAAAACAATTTACAGTAAAAAATAAAAAACTTTTAGAGAAGTGTTATATTATTAATAAAGATACATTAATAGAAACATATAAAAAAGCCTCACCTAGTGATGTATCCTCTATTAATTCATTCAATACTCTTAAAAAACAAAATTTTGTTGAGTATCCTAAATCAGGTTTTATAGAATTAAATAAAATAGTTAAAAAAATCTCAACTCTCACAGGAGGAATTTTGCTTATTGACTATGGATATTTAAAATCTTTAAATAAAAATACCTTACAGGCAGTAATGAGAAATAAAAAAATTAAAATGAACAATTTGATAAATTATGTTGGTAAAGCTGATATTACGTATCTTGTAAATTTCAATCTTTTAAAAGAATTTTTTGAAAAAAAAAAATTCAAAGTGAAAAATATAGTCACACAGAGATTTTTTTTAGAAACTATGGGAATTATAGAAAGAGCGAAGATTATTGAGAAAAATATGAATGAAAAACAAAAAAAAGATATGTTTTTGATACTTAAAAGACTTTTACATAAAGACTTAATGGGTGAATTGTTTAAAGTAATTTTTGCTTATAATTATAAAAAAAATAATTTTTTAGGATTTGGATAATGTTCTACTCGAAAAAGTTAGCAAAAGAAAATAAAATTAAGCACTTATTTTTTAATCGATTAGGAGGAAAGTCTAAAGGAATCTACAAAAGTTTAAATTGTGGTAGAGGATCGTATGATAAAAAAAAGTATATTGACAAAAATATATCAATTGCATGTAAAAAAATTTCAAAATCATACAAGAAATTAATTTTATTAAATCAAATTCATAGTAGTAAATATTTTTTTATTAAAAATTACAAATTAATTAAAAAAAAAATGATTGGGGATGCAATTATTACCGATCAAAGGAAAATAATAATTGGAATTTTAACAGCAGATTGTGCTCCTATTTTAATTTTTGACAAAAAACTTAAAATTATCTCTGCAATTCATGCTGGATGGAAAGGTGCTTATAAAGGTATAGTACAAAAAGTTGTTAAAGAATTAAAAAAAAGAGGCAGCAAACCAGATAATCTTATAGCTGCAATTGGTCCCTGTATATCACAAAAAAATTATGAAATACAAAATGATTTTAAAAAAAAATTTTTAATGCAAAGTAAAAAAAACAAATTTTTTTTTAAAGTAGTTAAAAATAAAACATATTTTAGCCTCAATAAATACGTAAAATATCAATTGAAGAGTTTAGGAATTAAAAAAATAGATATAGTTGATAAAGACACTTATAATCAAAAAAATAATTTCTTTAGTGCTAGAAGATCTTTGCATGAAAAACAGGATGATTATGGTAGAAATATATCGTTAATTATGATTAATTAGGAAATCTTAATGAAATTATTAACTGGAAACAGTAACAAACACTTAAGTCAAAAGATTTCGAAGTATCTTAAGACAAAACTAGTTAATTCAAATATAAGAAAATTTTCAGATGGAGAAATTTATGTTGAAATAAATGAAAATATAAGAGGAAATAATATTTTCATAATTCAATCTATTTCTTCACCTGCCAACGATAATTTATTGGAGATGTTGTTAAGTATAGATGCTTTAAAGAGATCTTCAGCAAAAAACATCACTGCAGTAATTCCCTATTTTGGATATGCAAGACAGGATAGAAAGGTTGTGCCCAGAACTTCAATTTCTGCAAAATTAATTTCTAACTTAATTACTAAAGCTGGCGCAGATAGAGTGGTAACAGTTGATTTACATGCAGGACAAATTCAAGGATTCTTTGATATACCTGTTGATAATCTATACGCAACTCCAATATTCTATAGACATATAAAAAAAAATCTTAAAATGAATAACTTAGTTTGTGTTTCACCAGATGTGGGTGGGGTGGCAAGAACTAGAGGATTAAGTAAATTGCTAAATGTAAACCTTGCAATTGTAGATAAGAGAAGACCAGCGCCAGGAAAATCAGAGGTGATGAATATTATTGGAGATATAAAAAATAAAATTTGTATAATAGTTGACGATATTATTGACTCTGGTGGAACAATAGTGAATGCAGCAAAAATGCTAAAATCAAGAGGCGCAAAAGAAATCCATGTTTATATTACTCATGGAGTACTTAGCGGAGATGCAGTAAAAAAAATTAAAAATTCGCCAATAAAAAACCTAGTAATTACTGATACGATTGATAATTCAAAAAAAATAAATAATGCAAAAAATATTCAAATTTTAAGTATCTCTAATCTTCTCGGAGAAGCTCTAAAAAGAATATCCAACTCAACGTCAGTATCGGATTTATTTAAATAATTAACTTGTTTTATAGATAAACTTGGGTTAAAAGACTTAGTTTTTTTATGAATACTTTAGAAGCTAATATTAGAAATACTAAAACAAAAGGTGAATTAAATTCCCTGAGATTACAAGGTAATGTTCCGGGTGTAATTTACGGAGGGAAAGATAAAAATCAAAATATATCTATATCTAAAAAAACTTTAGCTACTTATCTAGAAAAAGAAAATTTTTTATCAAATATAATCAATTTAAAAATTGAAGGCAAAGAACAAAATGTTTTACCAAGAGAGGTAAAATTTGATATATTGTCAGATGAACCCACGCACATAGATTTTTTAAGAATTGTAAAAGGTGCAAAAATAATTTTACAAATTCCAGTTAAATTTATTAATAGTGATAAATCTCCAGGATTAAAAAGAGGCGGTGTTTTAAATATAGTTAGAAGAAAAATTGAATTAAAATGTCCGACAGAAAATATTCCTACTGAACTTATAGTGGATTTAGATGGTGTGGACATAGGTCAAAGTTTTAAAATTTCTTCAATAAAACTTCCTGAAAATGTTCATCCTACAATACAAGGAAGAGATTTTGTCGTTGCAACTCTCGCAGCACCTACAGTTATTAAAGAACCTGAAAAACCAGCTGAAGCTACAGAAGGAGCTGAGACAGCAGGTGAAGAAGGTGCAGCTCAAGCTGCAGAGGGAGCTGAAGGAGATGGTAAAACAGCTCCTGCAGATACCGCAAAATCTGAGAAAAAAGACGACGCAAAAAAAGGAGATGATAAAAAGTCCCAATCAGAAAAAAAATAAGCTGGAAAATTTTTTATAAAATAATCATGTTACTTTTCGTAGGTCTTGGAAATCCCACTCCTAACAGTGAAAATAATAGACATAACATAGGGTTTAAAATTATTGATGCGATTAATCAAAAATTTGGCTTGTCTAAGCAAAAACCAAAATTTAAAGGTCTGCTGACTACAGGAACAATAAACGGAAAAAAGGTTTATGCAATCAAACCTCTTACTTTCATGAATAATTCTGGAATTTGTATAAGAGAGTTAATTGAATATTTTAAAATTGAAGCTGAAAACGTTATAGTTTTTCATGACGATTTAGATATAGATTTTGGAAAAATTAAAACAAAGTTTGGTGGGTCAAGTGCAGGACATAATGGCATTGAATCTATAGATAAATTTATTGGGAAAGACTATTCAAGAGTAAGAATTGGTATTGGTCACCCAAAAAATAATATAGAGGTATCTGATCATGTATTGCAAGATTTCAATGAAGATGAAAAAGAAGAGCTTTCTTCAATAACAAAAAATATTACTGAGTCTTTATCAATTCTTATTGATAAAAAATTAGATTTGTTTTCAAGCACAGTTAATAATAAATAGATGGGTTTAAAATGTGGTATCGTTGGTTTACCAAATGTCGGTAAATCGACCTTATTTAATGCTCTTACAAATTCTTCAAAAGCTCAAGCAGAGAATTTTCCTTTCTGTACAATTGATCCTAATATTGGCATAGTGCCTGTGCCAGATTATAGAGTAGATAAGCTTTCAGAAATATCAAAGTCCAAAAAGAAAATTAATACAACAATATCCTTTGTTGATATTGCGGGGTTAGTCAAAGGAGCTTCTAAGGGAGAGGGATTGGGAAATAAATTTTTATCTCATATAAGAGAGGTAGATGCAATTATTCATATGATAAGATGTTTTGACTCAACTGATATCCAGAATGTAAATTCAAGTGTTGATCCAATAAGAGATTTGGAAATAATAGAAACTGAAATGATGTTAGCTGATCTTGAGTCTGTACAAAAAAGATTGGATAAAAAAAATAAAAAAAATATTGACGACAAGATGCAAAAAATTTTGGAGGATGTACGTGAGAGGCTTGAAAATGGCAAAAATTTATCTGAATTAAATAGTAAGTTTGATGAAAAAATAATAAATCAAACCGGGCTACTATCAATAAAACCTAAGATTTATGTGTGTAATGTGGATGAAAATAGTGTTAATACAGGTAACAATTATACAAATAATTTTATTAAAAAATTTGGTCTAAGTAATACAATAATAATTTCTGCAGATATCGAAAATCAGATTAATCAGCTTGAGAAGGAAGAAAAAAAAAAATATATGGATATGATTGAGCTTAAAGAAACTGGGCTTAAAAAACTTATAAGTAAAGGATACAATATTCTAAATTTAGATACTTTTTTTACTTCAGGACCTGAAGAAACTAGGGCATGGACAATTAAAAAAAACTGCAGCGCTCCTAATGCTGCTGGTGTAATACATACAGATTTTGAAAAAGGTTTCATTAGAGCCGAAACTGTTTCTTATGATGATTTTGTTAGAAATAATGGATGGTTGAATTCAAAAAATAATGGAAATATGAGATTAGAGGGTAAAGATTATATTGTTAAAGACGGAGATGTTTTAAACTTCAGATTCAACACGTGACCAAATCTTTTTCATACTAAAATAAACTAAGATTGTGATTATAATCAAATAAACAATTGCTCTAAATCCAATTTTGTGTCTTTCCTCTAAATGTGGCTCTGCAGCCCAAGAAAGAAAGGTTGTAACATCTCTTGCCATTTGTTCCTCACTTGCTTGAGTTCCATCTGAGTATTCAACTATGCCCTCAGACAAAGGATTGGACATTTTGATTTTGTTTCCGGCCATATATTTGTTGTAATAGACGCCATCATCTAAAGAAATACCTTCAGGGGGTTCGTCATATCCGAGTAATAAGGAATATATGTAGTCCGCACCACCTTTTCTTGCTTTAACAAGAACTGACATATCTGGTGGATATGCTCCCCCATTTGCAGCAGTAGCTTCCTTATCATTAGCATAAGGACTTACAAAGTTGTCAGAAGGTCTTGCAGGTCTATCGAACATCTCTCCATCATCGTTCGGTCCATCTCTTACCTCAAATTGCGATGCTATAATTTTCACCTGTTCTTTAGTAAATTCTGGACCACCTGGTTGTGATAGATTTCTATAACTTAAATGTTTCATTGAATGACAAGAAGCACAAACCTCGGTATATACCTGGTAACCCCTTTGTAAGGATGCTCTATCAAATGTTCCAAAAAAACCTTTAAAACTCCAACCAGGACTCATTGGGGTAGCTGCTTTCTCAGCCGAAAAAGAAGTAATATTTATTAAATTAGAAAAAATTAAAAAAAAAAAGATAATTACAAACTTTTTCATAATTTATCTTTTTTTTGCCTTACTGCAGAAGCACTAACTGCTCCGCCTAGAACAGGCTCTGTGATGCTTAACGGTACATCTAAGACTTTTTCTCTTCTGCTTAATATTGGTAAAATTATCAAAAAATGTGCAAAATAATATGCAGTTGCTACTCTTGCTACTAAAAGATAAATACCTTCTGCTGGCATTGCCCCAACATATCCAAGTATTAAAACGTCAGCTACAAGAAACCAGTAGAATTGTTTATATAGTGGTCTAAAAATGGCTGATCTTGTTTTTGAAGTATCAAGCCATGGAAGTATCACCAAAATAAATAATGCACCAAACATTGCAATTACACCCAAAAGTTTGTCAGGAACCGATCTTAATATTGCATAAAAAGGAAGTAGGTACCATTCTGGAACAATATGCGCTGGTGTAACCATTGGGTTAGCCTCAATGTAATTATCTGCGTGACCAAGAATATTTGGTGAGTAAAAAACAAAGAAAGCAAAAACTATTAAAAAAATCAATAATGCAAATAAATCTTTAATTACTATATACGGGTGAAAAGGCACGGTATCTTTAGATGGTTTTTTTAAATCAATACCAATTGGATTATTGTTACCTGGTACATGAAGAGCCCAAATATGTAGTACTACAAGACCTAAAATTAAAAAAGGGATCAAGTAATGCAAGCTAAAAAAACGAGTGAGAGTTGGATTGTCTACTGAGTAACCTCCCCATAACCATGTAACAATACTTTCACCAACTAACGGAATTGCACTAAAAAGGTTTGTTATAACCGTTGCGCCCCAGAAACTCATTTGTCCCCAAGGCAAAACATAACCCATAAATGCTGCTGCCATCATGAGTATGTAAATTATCATTCCTAAAATCCATATTATTTCTCTAGGTGATTTATAGGAACCATAATACAAAGATCTAAAAATATGAATATAGACAGCTAAAAAAAACATTGATGCACCATTTGCGTGAACATATCTTATAAGCCATCCATAATTCACGTTTCTCATAATATGTTCTACACTTCCAAAAGCTAGATCTGCATGAGCAACATAATGCATTGCCAAAATTAATCCTGTTACAATTTGAGTAATCAGACAAAAAGTTAATATTCCCCCAAAGGTCCACCAATAATTTAAATTTTTTGGTGTTGGATAATCAGTTAGATGTTTGCCGAGCGTTAAAAGAGGTAAACGGTCATTGAACCATTTTCCAAATTTTGAACTAGGAGTATATTCGTGATCGCTCATTAAATTAACCTATCTTTATAATATTACTGTTTACAAATTCGTATTTAGGTACTTCCATATTTGTAGGGGCAGGACCTTTTCTAATTCTTCCTGATGTATCGTAATGTGAACCATGGCATGGGCAAAACCATCCGCCATATTCACCTTTGTCACCCAATGGTACACATCCTAAATGTGTACAAACGCCTAACATAACAAGCCACTCTGGATCTTTGGCTCTATCCTCATCTTTCTCAGGATGTTTTAATTCATCTAAGTTAACATCTCTTGCTTTTGCAATTTCTTCTTCAGTTCTTCTTCTGATAAAAACTGGTTTTCCTCTCCATAAAACTGTTATAGACTGACCCTTTTCTACATTGCTAATATCAACTTCTGTGCTGGCTAAAGCCTTTACAGATGCATCAGGGTTCATTTGATCGATTAAAGGCCAGATAGTAGCTCCCACTCCAACAGCCCCAACTGCATAGGTTGCAGTAAAAATAAATTCTCTTCTTTTGACTTTCTTTTCTGACATTTAAATTTTAAATTAATAATATCTAATATATGATTTCATATAATAAAAAAGCATAATATTTCCACTGATAGAATGACACATTACAAAGCCAATTTTGCTCCCAAAATAGCCTTATACGAGCCAGACATACCTCAAAATACAGCTGCTATTATTAGAACTTGTGCTTGCCTAGGTGCACAGTTAGAAATAATTGAACCATGCGGTTTTCTACTTAGCGACAAAAGATTTAAAAGGGTGGTTATGGACTATATGGATACTAAAAATATAAATTTTTATAATAGTGATGAGGAATTTTTTGAAGCTAAATCAAAGGATAGGGTTATTTTAATAACAACAAAAGCAAAAAAATTATATACTGATTTTAAATTTAAGAAAAAAGATACCCTGCTTTTTGGTAAGGAAAGTGCTGGTGTACCAAAGAAAATACATGATCTGTTGAAAGAAAAAATTAAAATTCCAATGGTAGATAAAAAAAGATCATTAAACTTATCTACATCAGTTGCTATAATTCTAAGTGAAAGCATAAGACAGCTCAAGATTTAAAATGGATATTGTTTCAAAGAAAAATATTGTTAAAAACTGGTTTGTAATTTTACAAGACATAATTACAAATGATATTGAAAAATTGGAAAATAAAAAAAACGTCTTTAAAATTAAAAATTGGTCAAGAGGTTTAAATGAAGGAGGTGGACAATTTCGAATTTTTGAAAATGGTAAGCTTTTTGAGAAAGTGGGTGTAAATTTTTCAGAGGTTTATGGTAAATTTCCCAAAAAATTTAAGGGACAAATTCCTGGAACAAAAAAAAATTCAAATTTTTGGGCATCAGGTATATCAGTAGTTATGCATATGAAGAATCCTCACATACCTGCTATGCATTTCAATACAAGATATATTGTTACATCCCATGGGTGGTTTGGAGGAGGCATGGATGTAACACCATGTTTAAGTGATGAAAATTTAAAAAAATGGCTTCATAATGAACTTAAAAAAACATGTAACAAGCACAACAAAAATTATTACAAAAAGTATAAAAAGTGGTGTGAAAAATATTTTTTTTTACCCCATAGAAATGAGGAAAGAGGAATTGGTGGTATTTTTTTTGATTACAAAAAAGGAAATTGGGAGAAAGATTTTGCATTTGTGAGAGATGTGGGATTATCATTTACAAAAATATTTAATGAAATAATAAAAAAAAAAAGAAAAAATAAATGGACAACAAAACAAAAAGAGCTTCAATACTTAAAAAGAGGTAGATACGTTGAGTTCAATCTTTTATATGATAGAGGTACTAAATTTGGATTACAAACGGGTGGGAATGTAGAGGGAATATTAATGTCCTTGCCGCCAGTAGCCAAATGGAAATAAGATGGAAAAAGAACCTATAACTGTAAGTGGTTTGGAAAAACTAAAAACCGAATTAGTTTTTTTAAAAGAAAAAAAAAGACCAGAGATTGTTGCAGCGATATCTGAGGCAAGATCACATGGAGATTTAAAAGAAAACGCTGAGTATCATGCAGCCAAAGAGCAACAATCTTTAAATGAAGGAAGAATAGAGGAAATCAACGATATAATTGCTCGTGCAAATGTCATTGATGTAACAAAACTTACTAACGATGGTAAAGTAATTTTTGGTTCAACAGTTTATTTAATAAATTTAGACACTGATGAAAAAATTGATTATAAAATTGTTGGGAAAGATGAGGCAGATTTAAAAAAAAAATTAATTTTTTTTAAATCGCCCATAGGAAAAGGTTTGATAGGAAAAAATAAAGGAGATCTAGTAGAAATTAATACACCAGCAGGTATTAAAAATTTTGAAATTAAAGATGTAAAATATGTTTAATTTTTTAATATTTTTTTTAAATTTTTATCAGAGATTTTAAAATTATTATTAATCCAGATATTCTCTATTTCTTTTAATTTCTCTCCTACAATTTCTCCCTCGGGAATACCAAAATCTTTAATTAGATCACGTCCTGTTATGGGTAATTTAGGTAATTCTTTATTTTTAAAATAATTAATTTGATTAACTAAACTATTATCGAATTTTTTAGAGGTAAATATTTTGTAATTTAAAATATCAGTTAGTCCCTCTTTGCCATTAAAATAAAATATTTTCCAAAGATTTCGAGACGAAAGTTTAAGCGGCAATTTCTTTTTAAAATAAAACTCTTTAATAAATTTTATTCTTTTTTGATTTTTTTTTGAAATATTAAATTTATAAAAAAAATAATCAGAATTATCTGTATCATCTAGTATCAAAAGTGATAAGAAAAACGCAAAATCTAGACTATGTAAGTTTAATTTCGTGTAATCGTTTAACTTCTTAAATAATTCAATTTGTTTAAATTCTGGAAATACCGTTGAAATTATCTCGTAAGAAAAATCATTTTCGCATAATTTTATAAAACATTTTGATTTAAAAGTTTTTTTCAATTCGTCTAACAATCTCTCTGATGATAGGTTTTTTATACCTACGATATTTTTTTTAATTATTTTTTTAACTGCTAAGCTATGGTCATTTTTGCTATATAATGCAAAAAATCTGAAATACCTTAATATTCTTAAATAATCTTCTTTTATTCTTTGTTCTGGTTCTCCTATGAATTTTATTAATCCGTTTTCTAAATCTTTTTTCCCATCAAAAGGATCAAATAAATTTCCATTTATATCTGCATATATGGAATTGATAGTGAAGTCGCGTCTTTCAGCATCTTTAATCCAATCAGTTGTGAATTCTATTACTGCATGACGTCCATCAGTTTTAATATCACTTCTTAAAGAAGTAATTTCAAATTTATTGTTTTCTATTAAAGCTGTAATTGTTCCGTGTTCAATGCCAGTCTCAAAAAATTTTAAATTTTTATTTTCAAGAGCTTCTTTTACCTTTGTTGGCTCTATATTTGTTGCTAGATCAATATCATCAACTTTTTCATTATTAATTATTTTTCTTACACAGCCCCCGACATATCTTACCTCGGCTTCATTTGAATGGCTCTCAATAGCATTAAAAATTTTTTCTACATTTGTATCTTTTCTTAACCTAGTAAATCTTTGATTGATAGTGTTTAGATTTTTTGTTGAAGAAAAGATTTTATTTATAATACTTAGCATATTTGGCTGGGGCGCTAGGATTCGAACCTAGGAATGGCGGTACCAAAAACCGCTGCCTTACCACTTGGCTACGCCCCAAAAATTATTTATTTTATATCGCAACTTTTTATATAATTTTAGTTATAATACACAAACAATTATTTAATTTCCTTTTATAAATTTTCAACGCGTTTTTTGCAAATTTATTTGAATTAAAGTACATAATTATCGCAGATCCAGAACCCGTCATTCTGACAAAATTAGCTTTTTCGTTTTGATCAAGTAAATCCTTAATTTTTTTTAAGGCTGGATATAAATTAAAGGCACTTTTTTCTAAGTCATTTTTGCCATTAAGAATCACATTCTTAACAATTTTTTCTTTTGATATGTTAAATTCAGATTTAGAAAAAATTTTATTTGATGAATATATTTTCTTAGTTGAACAACCAAAGGCAGGTTTTACAATTAAGATATGATATTTTTTAATATCTGTAACTTCTTTGATAGATCCATCTCTATATAAAATTTTTGGCTTATTATTCAACCCTAGAATAACATCAGATCCAATTTTTAGAGAATATTTTTTTACTTTTTTCAAATTTATAAGCTTTTTTTTGTAGAAATAGTTTAATATATTTGCAGCATTCATTGACCCACCTCCCATACCAGATTGAAGTGGAATTTCTTTTTTAACCAGAATTTTATATTTATTTTTTAAAACATTATCTTTGTCTAACAAGCTAAGTAGCTTCGTAACTGTATTTTTTTTTGTAATTTTTTTTGAAAATTTTCCTATAAATTTAACTTTATGATATTTCGATTTAGACTTATTTATATAAATTTTATCTGATAGATTTACAAAACATACAAGAGACTCAATTAAATGCAATTTTTTTTTTTTTGATTTCCTGATTATATTTAAATTAAGATTGATCTTTGCTCGAGAATTAATTCTATAAACTCTCATTGTTTTTATGATATGCCGTTAATTAACTTTACCTTTATTTTTTCTATCATTTCTTTTTCAGCATCATCCATTTTTAGTACACTATTCCAAAAATATTGTGCTTGAATTTTTCTATTCAGTTTCCATAGAATATCTCCATAATGGTCATTAACTATAGGATCGTTCGGCATTAATTCTAAAGCTCTTCTCATATATTTTTCAGCATCGTTATATTTTCCTACTAGAAAATACCCCCACCCTACTGAATCAATTATATAAGGGTCATTTTCATTTTCTTTATAAGCTTTCTCCAGCATCAATATAGCTTTATTAATATTTTGATTACGCTCCAACCATGAGTAAGCTAAATAATTTAATACATAAGAATTGTTTGGTATTATTTTTAATGCATCCAATAAATCTTTGTCTGATTTTTCATATTTTCCTATCCTTTCAAAGCTTCCACCTCTCCTGTAAAGTAAATCTGCGTAATTTAAATTATCTTTGTCCATAATATTCATTACAGATGTATATAACTCAATTGCCTTCTCATATTTTTTTGAATTTTTATAAATAGTTGCAAGATCAAATAAAACTTTAGTTGACGGATTTTTTATATTTTTGAAATTTTTTTCAATATATTTTAAACCTTCTTCTTTATTTTTTTTTTCAGTGATTATCTTTGCTTCTTGCTTAATTTTGAACCAATAATAAAGATCATCTTTTGAATTAAATAATTGTAAAACTTTTAAACTTTGGTCATAATTTTCATTTAGGAAATAGTTATCTGCCATTAAAGATAAATTAATTTTAAATTTTTTATTTAAAAAATATGAGATATTTAGGTAAAAATTTGATTGTTCATATTCATCTTGGGATGAATATAAATTTGAAACTAAGTAAAAAAACTCGGCTAATATATCATTTTCATTGTTACAAGAAAATATTTCTTTTATTTCGCTAAAGTTGCTCTTATCAATCCACGATTTTGTTTGTAAGATTATTAAGTTGCTCGACAGTTCATCGATTCCAAATGAGATTTCTTTAACTAAATCAAATCTTTTTTTATGAATAAGATAATTAACATAAAAAAATAAATATCTTGAATAATCAGCAGCCTCTGAACTTTTTAATTTATCAAAGTAATCGAGAGTCTTTAGATTATTTAAATAACAACTTTGAAATGCATTATTAATAGCTATTAAATTACCGAAATTAGATTTGAAATTACTCATTTTTTTTTCTTTAAACGTATATGAATAATCTCTTAGTGTTTCATAAATAACTTTTTCAAATGTGCCTTCTTCGGTGTATTTAGCTAAACTATTTAGGTATATTTTAGTTCTATCGAAATTTTTTTTATTAATACTATCTATTAATAATATCAATTGCGCCTCAAAAAATTCTGATTGTTTTTTGTTCTTTAAAAACTTTATCTCTTGGATAGCTCTGTCTACATTTTGATTAAGTACAAGTGAGAAAATCAATCTCTTAAAATACTCATCGTGTTTATTTAACAGTTGTTTTGAAGATTTTAAATATTTAAGAGCCTGGACATTTTTTTGATTATTGTGAGAAATAATTCCTGAAAAATAATTTGACAATTCTTTAGAATTAAAATCTTTGGAATAGATGTTTTTAGATTTCGCCCCAAGGGGGAAAAAAATAAAAAATATAATTAGGATTATTTTTAAGTTTTTTGATATCATTTAAAAATGGTTAATAAAGAAATTTTAAATGAAGCGTTTATAAAATCAATAGAATCTGAATATATTTTTGATAACGCACCAATAAATCGCTTAAAAAAAAATGAAGAAAAGGCTGGGATTGATAAAAAGTTGATTGATCTAAGAGAAAAAATAAAATCAATTGAGGATTGTGAACTTAAAAAATTTGCAAAAAATATAGTTTTCAATGACGGCAATCCAAAAAGCCAAATTATGTTAGTGGGGGAAGGTCCAGGAGAGAAGGAGGATATACAAGGTAAACCATTCGTTGGCGAAGCCGGGATACTGCTTAATAAAATGTTAAATGCAATTAAAATTAACAGAAAAGATGTTTATATAACAAATGTCGTTAACTATAGACCTCCGAATAATAGAAAACCTGAAATTTCAGAAATCAATAGATATTCAGTTTTTTTACGTGAACACATTTCAATTATAAACCCAAAAATATTAATATTAATGGGTAGTACTGCTATGGAGGCTATATTTGGTCAAAAACTAAAGATTTCAAAAGAGAGAGGAAAATGGAAAGAAACAATTATCAATCAAAAAACTTATTTAAGTATTCTGACTTTCCATCCAGCTTATTTATTAAGACAACCTGACCAAAAAAAGTTTTCTTGGGAAGATTTAAAAAATATAAGAAAAAAAATTGATGAATTGAAAATTAAAATTTAATGAAAAAAGTAATTGCTGGGGTTGATGAGGTTGGTAGAGGAAGTTTGGTAGGCCCAGTTTTTGCAGCTACAGTAGTGTTTAAAAAAAATATAGATAAAAAAAAAATTAAGGACTCAAAAAAGCTCTCAAAAAATAAGAGGAATTTATTAGAAAAATATATTAAAAAAAATAGTATTTGGACGATTGGTTCAGCTTCATTAAAAGAAATTGAGAAATTAAATATATTGAATGCAAGCTTACTAGCTATGGAAAGGTCTATAAAAAAACTTAAATCTAAACCATCTTTAATCATGATTGATGGCAATAAATTACCAATAATGAATGGTTATAAATTAAAGTCTATAGTTAAGGGTGACCAAAAAGTGCCAGAAATTTCAGCAGCATCCATTATTGCTAAAGTTTCTAGAGATAGACTTATCTCAAAAATGTCAAAAAAGTTCGTAAAATATGGCTGGAATAAAAATTCAGGCTACGGCACAAAACAGCATTTGAAAGCGATTAAAAAACTTGGTGTAACAAAGCATCACAGAAAAACGTTTGTCCCTATACACAATATATTGAGTCTCAAAAAAATTTCGTAACAAGAAGAGTCCTTTTTTTTCAATCACCGGTTGACGACGATTTTAGTCTGGAGTCTAATAAAATTTTAAAAAAATGATGTTAAAAAATTTACATAATAAGATTTTAAATGCGGACTGTCTAAAAGAGTTAAAAAAAATTCCTGATGAAACATTTGATTTAATTTTTGCAGATCCTCCATATAATTTACAATTACAAAATAGCTTGGTTAGACCTGATAGATCAAAAGTAAATGCTGTAAATGACAAATGGGATCAGTTTGAAAGTTTTAAAACATATGATAAATTCACATCAGATTGGTTAAACGAATGTAAAAGAGTATTAAAGAAAAATGGATCTATTTGGGTAATTGGAAGTTATCATAATATATTTAGAGTAGGAAAGATAATTCAAGATTTAGGTTTTTGGATATTGAATGACGTAATCTGGAATAAAAATAATCCAATGCCAAATTTTAGGGGTACAAGATTTACAAATGCACATGAAACTTTGATATGGGCATCTAAAAGCAAAAAATCAAAATATACATTCAATTATCAATCAATGAAATCTTTTAATGATGACCTGCAGATGAGATCAACATGGAGTTTACCTATATGTAATGGTAAAGAAAGATTGAAAAATAATGGAGTGAAAGTTCATTCTACTCAAAAACCAGAAGCCTTGCTTCATCGGATTATATTAGCATCTTCAAATAAAAATAATTTTATATTTGATCCTTTTTTAGGATCGGGAACAACAGCAGTAGTTTCGAAAAAACTAGGTAGATCATACTTTGGTATTGAAAAAGAAAAAATTTATTATGAAGCTGCAAGTAAGAGACTACAAAATACAAAAGAAATTAAGGATGAATATTTAGATGTAATTCAAAATAATAAATCAAAACCAAGAATTCCTTTTGGATCTTTAATTGAATTAGGTGTAATTAAACCTGGAGTAGAAATTTATGATAAAAAAAAAGAGATTTACGCAAAAGTTATGGTTGATGGAAGTATAAAATATAAGAAAAATGAGGGATCAATTCACAAGGTAGCTGCTAAAATATTGGGATCTGAAAGTTGCAACGGTTGGACCTATTGGCATTATCAGTCAGGAAAAATCTTAAAACCAATAGATGATCTTAGGCAAAGATTAAGACCAAGAAGTTAGAATTTAGTTGCTATAAACTTTTCCTAAATAATTTTCTAAAAATTTGTCATTTTTAGAAAGATATTTCAAAAAAATGTTTCTAAAAAAAATATTTAAAGGATTTGATAAATGAAATGCAAAATGATTGAGATTAGATCTTGAATTTATTTGTTTAGTTCTGAAAACTCTATTTTTATAATAATTTGAGGTCTTGTTCCTTAAATCCAAAAAAAGCTCGTTTGCAGATTCTATTGATTGTGATGCACCCTGTGCGAATGAAGGAGGAAATGCATAAAATGCATCTCCAGTTAAAAAAATATTTTTGGATTTTGGTATAAGAAATTTTTTGCTCACAAAAATTGGAAAGCATTTAGTTTTTTCAACCTTTTCAACAAGATTTAGATTTGATTTAGAGGAAATTTCGTTTAATAAATTTTTCTTAAAAGTATTATCATTCAAGAAATCTTTGTTGATTATTTCCTTTTGAATTAATTCTTTTCTAATTATTGCTATAAAATTAAATTCTTTATTTTGATTAATGGGGTATATGACAAAATGAAAGTTTGGCCCAAGGTATAAAGAAATATCAAAGTTATTAAAATTTTTTATATTTCCTCTTAAAGCAATTGTATTAAAGTAATTAGGCAAACCTTCTTTTTTAAATAATATTTGTTTTGTTTTTGAATAAACACCATCAGCCGCTACCAAATAATCAAATTCTTCAGTTTTATTATCTGAAGATAAAAGTGATGATTGATCTCCTTGCTTAATATCACTAAGCTCATAATTTAAAATCAACTTGTCTTTTGAAATCCCATTTAGTAAAAATTCAATTAAATTTGATCTTTTTAATGTAGTGTAATAATTATTTTTATTATTAAACTTCGATAAATCAATATCGCATATTTTTTTTGAGTCTTTTGCATTTAAAAAATTAACTTTTTTTGGAAAGTAAAGCTGGTTATTATCAAATTTATTAAAACCAATATTATTAAGCAATTTAATACTATTAACAGAAAGTTGTATTCCATATCCATCATTGATATCAATTGAATTTTTTCGTTCAAATATTTTATATGAATAGGATTTATTTTTTTCTATTAAATTTGCAAAAAACAAACCTGAAATGCCTGCTCCTATTATTGCGATTTTTTTCATTTTAAGTGAGAAAGCGAATTAAATATTTTTTTTGTAAATGAAGGTAAAATAAATTTACTAAAGTTTGATTTATCTAAAAGAAAACTATTTTCTATTCTTTTTCTATTATTATTTTCGTTAATAATTATTTTCATATTCATATTAGATAATTTAATATTTATTTTTTTATCGACAGATAAATGATATTTTTCTTTGTTAATTTCATCCATTGGAAAAATAACTAAATTCTTTAAAAAGTTAAATTTTTTATTTTTTATTAATAAATATTTATTATTATGTTTGTATACCTGAGCCTCAAAATATTTAGTTTTATTAACTTTATTACTAGTAATTACTGCAAAATCTTTTTTTTTATAAGCTTTACAATAAGCAGTTAATGGGCACGAAGTACATATTGGTAAAGATGGTCTACAAATTAAAGCTCCTATCTCCATTATAGCTTGAGCATAATCACTTGATCTATTTGAATTTGAAAAAAAAGTTTTTTTTTCAATTAAATTTTGTTTAGATATTTGAGTTTTATTTTTTAATAAGAAAACTCTTTTTAATATTCTTTCAACATTGCCATCCAATGGAATATAGGGCTTATTATGTGCAATAGATAAAATTGATCTTGATGTATATTCTCCAATACCTGGGAGAGCTTTGAGTTTTTCTAAATCTTTTGGTAAATTTCCACAATGATCTTTTATTAATATAGTTGCTGTCTTCTTTAGATTTTTTGCTCTTGAATAATAACCGAGACCCTCCCAATATTTAAGTACTCTATTTTCATCTGCGCTTGCTAAAGATTTGAGATTGGGAAATTTTTTAATAAATCTATTAAAAAATGGAACAACTGTTTTTACTTGGGTTTGTTGAAGCATAAACTCACTTACTAAAGTAAAATATTCATGTTGTTTTTTTTTATTGTTTCTTCTCCACGGTAAAGGTCTTTTATTATTATCGTACCAATGTAGAATTTTTTTTGGTATGTTATCTTTATTCATATGCAATATAAATCCAATTCTAAGCAGAGATACAGATCCATTCAAGGACTAAGATCTTTTAAAGATACTTTACCAACAAAAGTTAAAAAAATTTTAAAAAAGAAGGGTCATATCTTTTCAGAAACTCTTGATAATTGGAGGTACATTGTAGGTGATGATTTATTCAAGGTATGCTACCCAAAATCTTTCAAAAGTTCTAATAAATTTAGCTCAAGCACTCTTAGCATAATGGTAAAAAGAGGTCATGAGGTTGAAATGGAGTATTCAAAAACTGAAATTATTAAAAAAATTAATACATACTTTAATGACAGAATAGTCGAAAAAATAAGATTAATAACTTTTGATAGTAACCAAAAAATTTTTAAAAGAGAAATAATAAAAGATGTGACAAAAAACCATTATACAAAAAAAATTACAAATATTAAAAATGAAAAGATTAAAAACTCACTTCTTAAACTCAGTAATTTATTAAAAAATAATGAAGAATAAAATTTTAACCTTGTTACTATACATTTTTTTAAACCATAGCGTAATTGCAGATGAAAAAATAAAACCTATTGCAGAGGGAAATATAAATGCAAAAGTAAAAATAGTAGTTTATGAGTCCCTTACTTGCTCACACTGTGCTAACTTTCATAATGAAGTCTATCCAAAACTTAAAGATGAGTTTTTAGATAAGGGTTTGGTATTTATAGAGTTTAGAAATTTTCCATTGGATATTGCAGCTTTGAACGCCTCAAAATTGGCTCATTGTAAAAATGATGGCAATGCGGATATCCTCCATTTTTTATATCTAAAACAAGAAGAATGGATAGAGGGAAGTACTATTGAAAAATTAAATACAAATCTTAAAGATGTAATTAAAAATCAAAATTTTAATATAAATTTTGACAGTTGCATAGCAGATAAAAATATTGAGGATCACATACTCGAGGATCGAATCGATGGGGCGAAAAAATTTAACATAAATGCTACTCCTACGATAATAATTAACGATAAAAAGTTTGATAAAGCGTTAAACTTCAAAAACTTGAAAAAAGCCTTAGAAAAACTGATATAGTCTCAAAATGGAGTTTAAAAAAATCCAGTTAAATGGTTTCAAATCATTTGCTGAAAATACAACATTCATAATAGATAAAGGTTTAACAGGAATAGTTGGACCAAACGGTTGCGGAAAATCAAATATCGTAGAATCTTTAAGATGGTGCATGGGTGAAACATCAGCAAAAAGTATGAGGGGTTCAGGGATGGAGGATGTAATATTTTCTGGAACTTCCAATAAACCCTCGAAGAATTTAGCTGAAGTTACAATTTCACTTTCAAACCAAAATAAGGATGGACCAAATCAATATAAAGATTTGGATTCCATTGAGGTAAAACGTAAAATAGAAAAAGATAAAGGATCAAAGTTTTATATTAATGAAAAAGAAGTGAGAGCAAAAGATGCTCAAATGTTTTTTGCAGATCTGTCCACTGGTGCACACTCTCCGTCAATAATAAGCCAAGGTAGAATAGGAGCCCTTGTTACTGCAAAACCTACTGATAGAAGAGCAGTATTAGAGGAAGCTGCTGGTATAGCAGGTTTACATGTAAGAAGGCATGAAGCAGAGCTTCGATTGGATGCGGCTGAAAATAATTTAAAGAGAGCAGATGAGTTGCGAAGGCAACAAGAAAGACAATTACAAAGTTTATTAAAACAAGCTGAGGAAGCTACCAAATATAAAAATATCTCTGAAGATATTAAAAAAATTGAAGCGGGCCTCTATTATTTAAAATTAAGAGACATTGACAATGAAATCAAACTTGAAAAAGAGATAAACAATGAAGCAGACAACGAAGTAAAGGGTTTTAACGAAAAACTTGAATTAATTGAAAAAAAAATAAATGATGAAACCGAAAAAGTAAATCCTATAAGAGATAAAAATTTTGAAATTTTATCAAAAATTCAAAGATTAAATCTTGAATTGAAAGGACTAGACGAAGAAAATGAGAGAATAAAAGGTGAAATAGAGGAAATAAAGAGCTCTTTAAAAATTCTAGAAAATGACACTGATAGAGAAAAAAGTATAATTATAGATGCTAAATCTAACGAGAAAAGACTTAAGGAAGAAAAACAAGAACTAATTGATATTGACTCTAAATATTATGAAACCGAAAAACAGTCAAACGAGGATTTAGATGTTGCAAAAAAGAATTTAAAACAAGAACAAGAAAAAGTTGATAATCTAATAAGTAATTTTGGTTCCGAAAATTTAAAGAAAAATCTACATACAATTAGGGAAATAAAAGACAACATTGATGAAATTATCAAACTTGTTAAAGACAGAAATAATGATGATGCTATTAAAATTTTGGAGTCATGCCAAATAACGATTGGTTATTTAACCCAGACAATAAATGAGAATGATGATGAAAAAAAATTATCTAATCTTTCTGAAAAAAATGAAAATATAAAAAAATTACAAGAAATATATGCAGATAATTACAGTAAAAACCAAAATTTAAAAAAAGAATCTATTAAAAGAAATGAGAGAATAAACACTATTGAAAGTGAGGTTAATAGTTGGAAAAATTTATTAGTGAATTCTGAAAAAAAAATAAATGAATTAGATGAACGCAAAAAAACTCTTAACCAAAAATTAGAAGAACTAGATAAACAACCGCAAACACAGGCTGAAAAAAAAGGACAAATTTCCGAAAGTTTAAGAATTTCAGAAAACGAAAAAAAAGAAAATGAAGTTTTGATTGATCAAATTGATAATCAAATAAATGGCTATAGAAACGAATTGAATGAAACTAAAGAGTCATCAATTGAAATAAGAGAAAGAAAGGCAAGTTCATCTGCAACTATAGAGGGTCTTGATAAAAGAAGAAATGATTTATTGGATAGAATAGATACTGAATTAAATCTAAATGAAAATAATCTTTTAAATTTTTCAAATCTTGAAAAACAAGATGAATTTCCAGATGCGGTCGCACAAGAAGAACTTTTGGATGCTAGAAAAAGAGAAAGAGAAAAATTAGGATCAGTAAACCTTAGAGCAGATGAAGAAACTAGCAAATATGAAATTGAAATAAAAAAAATGGAAAATGATAGAAAAGATTTAGTTGAAGCGATTGCAAAACTTAAAGAGAGTATCAGTGAATTAAATCAAAAAGGAAGGGAAAGACTTTTAGAAGCTTTTGAAAAAGTTAATAGAAAATTTAATGAGGTTTATACAAAATTATTTAATGGTGGAAGTGCTAAACTTGAACTTGTAGACTCTGATGATCCACTTGAAGCTGGTTTAGAACTATTAGTAAGTCCTCCAGGGAAAAGACTTCAATCTATTACTCTGTTATCGGGGGGTGAACAAGCATTAACAGCATTGTCTCTTATTTTTGCAGTTTTTTTAACCAACCCTGCCCCAATTTGTGTTTTAGACGAAGTTGATGCTCCGCTAGATGATGCGAATGTTACAAGGTTTTGTAATTTACTTGAGGAACTTACAAAAATTACTCAAACAAGATTTGTAATAGTCACCCATCATGCTTTAACAATGTCAAAAATGAACAAGCTTTATGGTGTTACAATGCCTGAAAAAGGTATCAGTCAATTAGTGGCTGTTGATTTACAGAAAGCTGAGAGTATGGTCGCCTAATAATGACCAAAGAAAAATTTAAAACTCGCCTAGAAATTGCAAAAAAAAGGATATCTGATAATGAAAACAAAAATAGCGATAAAAAAACATCACTTTTAGGGGTAGCATTCAAAATGAGCACTGAACTTGTGGCCGCAGTTCTAGTGGGAAGTATTATTGGGTTTATTTTTGACAGCTGGTTTGGTACTAAACCATGGTTAATTTTAACATTTTTTTTTGTAGGAGTTATAGCGGGCGTTCTGAACGTAGTAAGATCTGCAAAAAATATGCAAAAGTAAAAAATTATGGCTACAAACCCTATGCACCAATTCAATGTTTATAGAATTGGCCCAGAAATAAAAATAGATCAAATAGATATTTCATTTACTAACGCAAGTTTATTTATGGTAATAAGCTCATTAATTATTTTGATTATATTCAATTTAGGTTCTGTAAAAAAAAATATCATACCAAATAAAATTCAGTTGCTTGCTGAGCTAAGCTATTCTTTCATTTCAAAAATGATAAGTGATACTGCTGGTTCGAAAGGAAAACCGTATTTTGGGTTTATATTTTCGTTATTTATGTTTGTTCTATTTTGCAACATGTTAGGAATGTTGCCTTATGCTTTTACAGTAACTAGTCATATAATTGTTACCTTTGTCCTAGCAGCATTCATATTCATTGGGGTAACTGTAATAGGTTTTATAAAACATGGTCTTGGTTATTTAAAATTATTTGTTCCAAGTGGAGTTCCAATTGTTTTATTGCCTTTAATTGTGGTCATAGAAGTTATTTCGTATCTAAGTAGACCGATAAGTCTATCTGTGAGACTTTTTGCAAACATGATGGCTGGTCATACAATGATGAAGGTTTTCGGGGGGTTTGTTATAAGCCTCGGATTAGTTGGAGGATGGCTTCCACTAGGTTTTTCAGTTGCATTAACTGGTTTGGAGATATTAGTTGCTTTTCTTCAAGCTTATGTATTTGCAATTTTAACATGCATATATTTAAATGATGCATTAAATTTACACCATTAAACAAAAAGGAGGAATAATGGAACTAGAAGCAGCAAAAATGATTGGAGCAGGTTTAGCAGCGATAGCCTTAGCTGGAGCTGGAGTGGGTATCGGAATTATATTCGGTAACTATCTTTCAGGAGCAATGAGAAATCCGTCTGCAGCTCAAAAACAATTCCCAAATTTACTATTAGGTTTCGCGTTGGCTGAGGCTACTGGTTTATTTGGATTAGTTGTAGCATTGATTATTTTATTCGCATTTTAAATAATGCATAAAAGATTAGTTTTATATTTAATACTTTCGGTCATTGCATTTTTTTCAAATGTATATGGTGCGGAGTCAGAGGGTATGCCACAATTGAACCCTGAGTTTTGGGTTTCACAAATTTTTTGGCTAATATTAACTTTTGGATTTTTGTTCATAATTTTATCTAAATTTATACTCCCAAAAATAAGTAATAATTTAGAATTAAGAAAATCTCAAATTTTAGAGAACATAGAAACAGCCGAAAAACAAAAAATTGAAAGTGAGAATAAAATTAAGGAATATGAGGCTTTAATCAATAACAGTAAAAACGAGGCTAGAAACTATTTCAATGAGGCTAGAAAAAAAATAATTCAAGATATAGATAAAAAAAGAGAAAAAATCGAAGAGGAAATAAACTTAGAGATACAAAATGCTGAAAAAGAAATTGTTGAACTAAAAAAAAGTTCGCCAGAAAAGATAAACAAAATTGCAACTGAAACATCTGCACAATTGATTAAGCAATTGATTGGTGAAGAAATTAATAATAGTAGTATTTCTGCCATTGTCGAAGATCTTTCTAAAAGAAATAAAGGTAAATATTATGACAATTGATGCAACATTTTGGGTAGCGGTATCTTTTTTTATTTTTGTAGCTGTTCTTGTTTATTTTAAAATTCCTCAAAAGGTAAATGAAACTTTAAATAAACTTATTTCAGATATTAGAAATGAAATTGATGAAAGTGAGAAATTACGAGAAGAGTCAAAAATTATGTTAGATAATGCCCAAGCCAAGTTAGATAGCGCTAAATCAGAAGTAAAGGAAATCTCAGATAGAGCCAAACAAGATAGTGAAAAACTGATTATAGAGATGAATGATAAATTTTATAAAATGTCAGATATAAAAAAAAATTTGGCAAAATCTAAAATTTCGCAAATGAAAGAGGCTGCGCTTAATGATATTAAAATAGCATCAATCAGTATTGCTGTTGAGTCAGTAAAAAAAGCAATATCGACATCAGTAGATAAATCTAAACTAGATAATTTATTTTCAAAAGATTTAGAGCAAACAAAAAGTCTACTTAAAAAGATTAATTCTTAATCTAACTATAAATTAGTTACTTTTTTTCAAAATAATATAGATTAAATATTTATGGATTCTATTGTAATTGGTTCTGGTTTTGGAGGCATAGCAGCTGCACTGCGGCTAAGGGCGAAAGGTCATAAAGTTACATTGATAGAAAAACATAAAGATCTTGGTGGCAGAGCAAGAGTATTTAAAAAAAATGGTTTCACATATGATGGTGGACCAACTGTTATCACTGCTCCTTACCTTATCAATGAACTTTTTGAATTGTTTAAAAAAAATCCAGAAAATTATATAGAACTGCGACCTCTCCAGACTTGGTATCAATTTGTTTTTGAGGATAAGACAAAATTTAATTATTCAGGAAATGAAAATGATATGAAAAAGCAAATTGAAAATATCAGCAAAGTCGATGTCGAGGGTTACTCGAAGTTAGTAAGTTTCACAAAAAAAATTTTTGATAAAGGTTTTACCGAACTAGCTGATGTGCCATTTGATAAACCATTTGTAATGATTCAACAGTTGCCAGTTTTATTAAAGTTAAAAAGCTATAAATCAGTTTATTCCTTAGTTTCATCTTATGTTAGAAATGAGAAGCTCAGAAGAATGTTGAGTATGCACCCATTATTAGTAGGTGGAAACCCTTTTACTACGACATCAATATATGGATTAATTTTATATTTAGAAAAAAAATGGGGAATTCATTATTCTATGGGTGGAACTGGAAATATTATAAGTGGGCTTGAAAAATTGATGAATGAAGTAGGAATTAAAATAATTAAAGGTCATGAAGTAAATAAAATTACTTTAAAGGAAAAAAAAATAACAGGAATACAATTGGATGACAAACAAAACATAAATGCTGACAACGTAGTATGTAATGCAGATCCACCTGCGGTATATGAAAATTTATTAAATGGTAGTAAGAGAAGTTCTTTACTATTTGAATGGAAAAAAAATAGAATGGAATATTCAATGGGATTGTTTGTTTATTATTTCGGTACTAAAAGAACTTATGACTCAATTGAACATCACACAATAAAATTTGGCAATAAATATAAAGAACATTTAGATGACATATTTGATAATAAAAAATTAAATAATGATATTAGTTATTATTTACACAGGCCGTCTGCTACGGATAAGTCTATGGCTCCAGAGGGTCATGATTGTTTTTATGTTTTAGTACCAGTCCCTAACAATCAATCTAATATTGATTGGAATATTGAAGGAGAAAAAATGAAAGATCTAGTAATCGATAAAATGGAAAATGATTTAATGCCAAATTTGAGAAAAAATATTGTTGAGGACTTTTATCTAACGCCTGATTATTTCGAAAAAGATCTTAATACAAAATATGGTTCTGGTTTCTCAATACAGCCAAAATTTTCACAGTCAGCTTACTTTAGATTTCATAATAAATCAGAAATTTACGATGGACTTTATTTTGTAGGAGCTGGAACACATCCTGGTGCAGGTGTTCCTGGTGTCCTATCATCTGCAAAAGTTCTTGATAAAATTTTACTATGACTAAAAGTCTTTTATCCATTCATGCAAAGTCTTTTAGTTGGGCAGGTTTTTTTTTACCAAAAAATAAATATAAAGATAGTTCTGATTTATATGATTTCTGTAGAACATTAGACGATATTGTTGATCAAGATCTTTTACTAGACGAAAAAATTAAAAAATTTAATGCATTTAAAAGAGATTTTGAAAATAAAAACTTTGAGAATGAAAATATCAAAAAAATATATTTACTTATTCAAAAATTTAATATTGATAGCAATATTGTAAAAGATTTATTTGACGGAGTTGCAACAGATTTAAAAGAAAAGGTAACTTTTGATACAAGAAAACAGTTAATAATATATTCCTATCGTGTTGCTGGTACTGTTGGACTAATGATGGCTAAGATCTTAAATGTTAGATCTAAAAATTCATTAATGTCTGCAATCGATTTAGGTATAGCAATGCAATTAACAAATATAGCAAGGGATGTATTAGAAGACAAAAATAGAAATAGGAATTATATAAATTCAGATTTTGAGACAATAGAGAATACAATAAGATTTGCTGATATTTTTTATAAAAGATCTTTTAGTGCTATAAGCGAAATACCATTTTTCAGTAGATTTGCGATTTTAGTTGCAAGAAGAGTCTATAGGGAGATCGGGAATGAGATTTTAAAAAAGAAAAATATGGAAAACTACAAATCTGCAGGAAAAATTTATGTTTCGTCCTTAGGAAAGTTTAACCAAACAATTTTAAGTATTTTAGATATGTTTAATTTATATTATTCAAAAAAAGACAATGAAATTGAGAGAAAAGAACATACTTTAATTAAAGAGGAAATAAATTTAGATGAAAGAATTTGATTATATTATTATTGGTGGTGGATGTGCGGGCTTATCTTTGGCATATGAACTTGACAAAAACAAAAAATTAGAAAATAAAACTTTAGCAATTATCGAAACTAGAGATAAATATAAAAGAGACAAAACTTGGTCTTTTTGGAGAGTTGTTGATCATAATTTTGAAGATTGTGTTATAAAAAGTTGGAATAATTTTACAATTAACTCTCTTCACGGTTCTCGTGAAATGGTGAATAAAAAATATCCATACCAAACAATTGATAGTGGTTTATTTTATAAAAAAATAATAGATAGTTTAAAAAACAATCAAAATATCCAATTTTTAAAAGATATGAATCACTTAAATACTAAAAATTCTTTTATATTTAATAGTATTTCAACTAATCAAATTCATGATTCTAATCTCTGGCAACATTTTAAAGGTATAGAAATTGAAACTCAAAAAAATATTTTTGATGATGAAATCTTCAACCTAATGGACTTCAATTGTGATCAAAGATATAATGTGCATTTCTTTTATACTTTACCTTTTGCAAAAAATAAGGCTTTAGTTGAAACTACATGGTTGTCGAAAATTAATGATAAATCTCTATATGATTATGATGCGCAGTTGGAAAAGTATATAAAAGAAACGCTCAAAATAAAAAATTATAAAATTAAATATGAAGAAGTGGGTGCTATACCTCTTTTTTATCCAATTAATAAAATCGAACAAAACAAACTTAACATTGGCTCAGCTGGGTGCATGACACGTCTGAGCACTGGTTATACCTTTTTAAATATTCAAGAGCATAGTAAATATATAACCAAAAATATTGAAATGATTAAAAAAACAAAAATTTATCATATTGGAAAAAAATATGAATTTCTTGATAAGATTTTCTTAAATGTATTAAAGAGACATCCTGATAAAATGCCAAAAATATTTTTTGATATGTTTAATGGATCATCCGAGGCTGTGATTAAATTTCTTTCTAATAAAAGTAATTTTTTTGAGGATTTAAAAATAATTTTTAAAATGCCAAAAATGCTATTTATTAAAAATATTTTTTAATAATATGAATAGAATTAATTATTTACATTCTTTAATTTTTTTTAACATTTGTATTTTATTGTCGGCATTTGATTTTTTACATAAAAAGGATTTTTTAATTCTACCCTTATTTTTAATACTAAGTTTAGGGATATCTCATGGAGCATTGGATCATTTAAAAGGAATGAAGTTATTGAAAATTTTAAAATATGAAACAGTTTATATGTTTTATTTTTTTTATATTTTATTAGCCTTTATTGTAATTTTTGCTTGGATGATTCTGCCTAAATTTTTATTATTGCTTTTTTTAATCGTTGCCTCTTATCATTTTGGTAAAGAGGACTCGGAATTTATAAAATTAAATTCTAAAAATGATATAATTTATTTTTTTAAAGGAAGTATAGTCATAGCGGCTCCATTATTGTTTCATAAAAGTGAAACTCTAAAAATTTTTATGGATTTAAATTTTAATGTATCTCAAAGTTTTTTTGTATCTAATGAATTTATTTATTTTTTAATTATTTTAAGTTTTATATCAAATATAATTATTTCACTAAATAAGGATATTAATATTAAGGCTCTTCTTTTGATGGATTTTATATCTGTCTTATTAATAAATTTTTTTCTACATCCAATTTTAGCCTTTACAATTTACTTTTGTTTTTTACACTCAATTAGACATTCATTTAAATTATCGAATGAACTTAACACTAATAATTTTGTTAAAGGTGTTAAAAAATTTATAATTAAAGCAGTTCCATTAACTATTTTAACTGCTATTTTATTCCTGGTATCACTATTTTTGTTGAATAATTATTATATTTTAGATGCGGCAGTATCAAAAGTTATATTTATTGGTTTGGCGTCTTTAACCTTTCCGCATATATTGCTCGAATATTTAATCGAAAAAAATGAAAAATAAAAACATAAACTTATTAGGATGGATATTGTTTATAATATCAGCGATTGGCTTTACTATATCAAGTATTGGTAGTTTCTGGGCAATGTTTGGTAGTCTTTTTTTTTTTAGTGGCATGCCTTATATTTCTTATTCCATTTTTTAGAAAAGAAAGCGATGAAGATTAACGATTTAAAAATATACCTAGCATCACCAAGGGGTTTTTGTGCAGGTGTTGATAGAGCAATTGAAATTGTAAAAAAAAGTATTTCAAAATATGGTGCTCCGGTATATGTGAGACACGAAATTGTTCATAATAAACATGTTGTTGAGAGCTTAAAAAAAATTGGAGCCATATTTGTTGAGGAATTGGATGAAATCAAAGACAAATCTAGACCAGTAATATTTTCTGCTCACGGTGTACCAAAAAAAATCCCTAATGAAGCAAAAGAACTAAATATGGAATATATTGATGCAACATGTCCACTCGTTACCAAAGTACATAGAGAAGCTGAAAATTTATATAAAAATGGATCACATGTTCTTTTGATTGGCCATAAAAATCATCCTGAAGTAATAGGAACTATGGGTCAAATTCCATCTGATGGTATAGATCTAATTCAAAGTTTAGATGATGTGGATAAGTATACTAAAAAGAATGATAAAAAATTAGCGTTTATTACTCAGACAACCCTGTCCGTTGACGATACAAAAGATATAGTTGACGGATTAAAGAAAAAATTTCCAGAGATAAGAGAACCCAAAAAGGAAGATATCTGTTATGCGACTACTAATAGACAAGCTGCAGTTAAAAAAATCGCCAACAAATGTGATATGTTTTTTGTTATTGGAAGTAGAAATTCATCGAATTCTTTAAGACTGGTAGAGGTTGCAAAAAATTCAGGTTGTGAAAATTCCATCCTCCTACATTCAGAAAGCGATGTACCATTTGATAAAATTGATAAGTGTAAGAGCATAGGTATCTCTTCGGGTGCATCTGCACCAGAAGTATTAGTGGAACAGTTTTTAGATCAGATAAAAAAAAAATATAATATTTCTGTCGAAGAGGTTGAAATTGTAAAAGAAGACGTAACTTTCAAAATTCCTGGAAAATTAAATTAATGGCAGTTTTTACAAAAATAAATTCTAAGGATATAAAAAAAATAGAAAATATTTTTAATCTTGGCTCAATTAATCAGGTAAAAGGCATTAAAAAAGGAATAGAAAATACTAACTATATAGTCAAATTTAATAGCACAAAGTTTGTTTTAACAATTTTTGAAAAACGGGTAAAAACTAATGATCTGCCATTTTTTATGAAGCTTATGTCAGGGCTTTCAAACTTAAATATCAATTGCCCAAGACCCATAAAAACAAAAAAAAATAGTTATCTTTTTAATATTAAGAAAAAAAAAGCTTGTCTTGTAAGTTTTTTGCAGGGCAATGATAAAAAAAATTTAACACCAAAAGATTGTTATATTTTAGGAAAGAATATAGCGATCTTACATAGAGCCTCAAAGAAATTAAACTTGCATAGAAAAAACTCATTAGATGTAAAATCATGGTCTAAGTTAAATAAAAAGATTGATAAAAGAATTAACAAGCTATCAAAAAACTTCAAAAATATAATAGAGGAAAATATTTATAATATTGAAAAAAATTGGCCAAAAAACTTACCTAAAGGCGTTATACACGCTGATCTTTTCATAGATAATATATTCTTTTTTAGAAAAAAATTTTATGGTTTTATAGATTTTTACTTTTCTTCAACAGATTTTTATGCATATGAACTAGCTACTTGTATTAATGCTATATGTTTTAAAAAAAAGAAGAGTCAATATTTTCTTGACCTTAATAAATCATCTAATCTTTTAAAAGGATATCAAAAAATAAGAAAATTAAATTCATCTGAAAAAAATAATTTTAATATTCTTTGTAAAGGTTCAGCACTTAGGTATTTGTTGACAAGATCATATGATTTTCTTAACACTCCAAAAACAGCATTAATAAAAGTAAAAGACCCAAAAGAATATTTTAAAAAACTTATTTTTCATAATAATTTATACGATTTTAAAAATTATATAAAATGATAAAGATTTATACAGACGGTTCATGTTTAGAAAATCCAGGCAACGGGGGTTGGGCTGCTATAATTATTATCAATAAAGAAAAAAAAATTATTTCTGGAAATCAGAAAAATACAACCAATAACAGGATGGAACTATTAGCACCAATTGAAGCTTTAAAAACTCTTGAAATTAATTCAGAGATAGAAATCATTACAGATTCAAAATACGTTAAATTGGGAATTACAGAATGGATAAATAATTGGAAAAAAAATGGTTGGAAAACTGCAAACAAGAAAGAAGTCAAAAATATAGAACTATGGAAAGAATTAGATAGTTTAGTTGAAAATTTTAACATTAAATGGTCCTGGGTTAAGGGTCACTCTACAGATCAATTAAATAATGAAGTCGATTTAATTGCTAAAAAAGCAGCAAACCTAAATTAAATTTAGAAAATTTTCTGCTGCCGAGATTTCACACATTCCTGTTTCTTTTTCTTCTTGGATCTGTAAAATTTTATTATCTTCAATCAACATGGTATATCTATTTGATCGAATTCCAAGACCTCTGCCAGATTTATCAACCTCAGCTCCTATAGATTTTGTAAAAGTTAAGAAAGGATCTCCCAACATTAAAATATTTTCATGAACATTTTGTTTTTTTCCCCACGCATTCATTACAAAAGGATCATTTACAGCAATACAAGCTATTAATTCGATCCCTTTAGATTTAAATCGATCAATATTATTTAAATATCCTGGAAGATGCTTTGAAGAGCAAACAGATGTAAAAGCACCAGGCATGCCAAGTAATATAGATTTTTTTTCTTGAAACATCTTTTTAACTCTAATTTTCACTGGTTCATTGTTTATAAGTTGAAAAACTTCAACATCAGGAATGATGTCATTAATCTTTAACTTCATGCGGAATTTTTTTTTATATAGGATTTCAAATTCTGTATATTGTTTTTAAATACTACATATTGTTCTTTTTGATTTAATATGCTCTTAAGATGACTTGGTAATTCCTCTTTTTTACCAATTGCTTTGAAAATAGCATCAGGAAATTTACTTGGGTGAGCAGTTGCTAAAACAACATAATTTTTCCCGTTATGCTTTTTAACTGCCCCAGCTCCTATAGCAGTATGAGGATCAATTATAATACCACTATTTTTATATATACTCTTAATTGTATCTAAGATTTCTTTTTCATTAAGACTCTCAGAAATAAAATCGTTTTGTATTTTTTTTAATGAACTTTGATCTAAGTTGAATTTATTGCTTTTAATATTATTCATTATTTCAACCACTTTGTTTGAATCCTCATTATAAATATCAAATAATAATCTCTCAAAATTACTTGCAACCTGAATATCCATACTTGGAGAAATTGTCTCTTGAACCTTATTTGCTTTATAATCACCTTTTGATATTGCTCTGTGAAGAATATCATTTTCATTTGTTGCTACTAACAACTTATCTATGGGAAGGCCCATTTTCTTAGCCAAATATCCTGCGTAAACATCTCCAAAATTTCCTGTAGGAACAGAAAATGAAATTTTTTCTTGTGCATCTAATTTAAAATAGCAAAAAAAATAATAGACTGTTTGTGCAACTATTCTTGCCCAATTAATTGAATTTACACCCGACATATTTATAGATTTAGAAAACTCAATGTCAGAAAACATTTCTTTAACAAGTTTTTGACAGTCGTCAAAGTTTCCCTCAACAGCGATATTAAATACGTTTTTTGACGGATTTGTAGTCATTAACATTCTCTGGACTGGTGATATACGATTATTTGGATGTAAAACAAAAATATTTATGTTTTTTTTTCCTTTGACTGCATCTATCGCGGCTGCTCCTGTATCACCTGAAGTTGCAACAATGATATTTATTTTTTTAGTATTCTTAGTTAAGTAATATTCATAAAAATTTCCAATAAGTTGCATTGCAACATCTTTGAAAGCTAGCGTAGGACCGTGAAAAAGCTCTAGTACATGTAAATCCTCTACTTTTTTAATTTTGACTACATTGTCCTCGTTAAATGTAGAATACGATTTTTTAACAATTTGGTGTAGTTTTTCATTAGAGCAAAAATCACCAGTGAATCTAGAAATGATTTTTGTAGCCAAATCAACATATGATAAATTTCTAAGATTTAAAAATTCTTTATCAGATAATTTTTTAATTTGTTTTGGCAGAAATAAACCGCCGTCATCAGAGAGTCCTTTAATAAATATATGCTCAAATTTCTCACTAATCTTATCATTTCTAGTACTTAAATATTCCATGATTTTTTTATATCAGATAAATCTGATTTTCCTATGATATTAAGTGTAGTTTTTTAATTAGATTAATTTATCTATCAAAAATAAAACAAATATTAAAAACAAATAAAATATTGAATAAGAGAAAACTTTTTTTGCCTTTTTTACCTCAAATTTATTCTTTTTAAATTTAAGAAGATCATAACAAATATAATTATAATAAATTGTTAAAACTAATGATGCTATTAAGAATAATTTTCCACTAAAGCCAATATAATAAGGTAAAATTATTACCGGAAGCATAAAAAGTGAATAAATAAATATTTTCTTTTTAGTTTCCTCTACTCCATTAGTATTTGGAAGCATTGGGATTTTTGCCTTTTCATAATCTTTAGCTTTATACAAACTTAATGCCCAAAAGTGCGACGGCGTCCAATAAAATATAATTAAGAATAATGTAATTGGTTCAAATGTTAATGAATTTGTTGCAATTGTCCAACCTATTACAGGTGGTAAGGCGCCAGAAGCTCCACCAATTACAATATTTTGCGGAGTTTTTCTTTTTAACCAAACAGTGTAAACAAAAACGTAAAAAACTATCGTTAAAAGCAATAAAGATGCAGATATTAAATTTGAAAAATAATATAAACCAAAAATTGAAATAAATGATAGTGCAACACCAAACAATAATGCATCCTTTTTTTCGATTTTACCTGTTGGAATTGGTCTTAAACATGTTCTAGACATTAATTTATCGAGATCTGCCTCATACCACATGTTTAATGTACCCGCTGCGCCAGCTCCAACAGCAACAAAAAAAATACTTATCATAGCGTCAAATAATTCTACCTTAACCGGTGATACCAATAATCCAACTGCGCACGTGAATATAACCAAAGACATTACCCTTGGCTTCATTAATAAAATTAGAGATTTTAAATAAGATGAAAAGTTAATTGAAACAGATTTTTTTTTTAAAATATTTGTACTCACTTTTAGTCGACATTAAGTGATACAAAAATTACTATTAAAATAAGACCAATAATAAGGATGTGGTTTCCTAAATCAAAAATTCCAACTTTATTATTTTTTTTATCTATTATTTTTCTGTGCAATGGAAGCTGATCATACGGGTTAAGTTTAATATTTGGCCCCTCTTCTTTTTCGTTTTCGACTTTTACAGAATATCCAAACCATGTAATGTAGATAAAAAAACCAAAAAATATTAATAATCCGGCTAAGATCGTATAACCATCCATATAATTACACACCCCCTCCAACAAAGAAATAAAACATTCTTGAAAATAAAGTATATTCAAATTCTGCAGCCATTAAAAATACAAAACAGGCTATTGCGGTCATCGGCCATAACAATACGTTAACTAACGCATATCTTTCCCAAAATAGATGCATAAAGAATGCCATTATTAGTCCGGCTTTTGCAAACATAAAAAATAAAATTAAAGACCATCTCAACATTCCTTGAAACTGATACCAGTCAACCATATAAGAGAAAAAACTTAGTACAAAAAGTAGGCCCCAGATCCATAAATAAATACCTATTTTATGCGTTGATTCTTCGGGTTTCTTGTCTTTTTCGTTTATTTGATTTGTATCATCCATATAAAATTATTTTACCATAAGTAGAAAAATGCAAAAATAAAAACCCATACTAAATCAACAAAGTGCCAATATAAACCTAGAATTTCAATTTCAACATAATCCCCTTTCATAGTTGTAAACCAACCTCTTTTACCACCATTCTCGTAATGACCTGCAAATACCTTGTATGCATATATAAACAAGAAAATTACACCAATGGAAACGTGGGTACCGTGAAAACCAGTTATCATAAAAAAGAAAGAACCAAACTGTGCAGCTCCAAATGGATTTTCCCAAGGTCTTACACCTTCATGAATAAGTTTTGACCATTCATATGCTTGCATACCTACGAATGTCAGTCCACCAATAGCAGTTGCAAGAACAAGCCAGCCGCACATTTTTCTGTTTTTCTCGTATCCATACTTAACTGCTAGAGCCATTGTCCCACTACTAGTAATTAAAACGAATGTCATAAGTGCGATCAGTAATAAAGGAACTGGCACACCAAATGCTTCTAATGCAAATACTTCACTTGGATTTGGCCATTCGACTGGAGTTGAACCTCTTCCTTTCATATATGCAATTAAAAAACAACTAAATACAAATGTATCGCTCAGAAGGAATATCCACATCATTGCTTTACCCCAATGAACACCTTTGAACATTGTCTGGTCTGATCCAGTATCAGATGCCATACCTCTAAAACCTGGTTTTAATTCAAAGCCATCTATTTTAGGATCTGACATTTTATAAATCTTTGATTATGTTTTCTCCACTTTAGTATGAACCACTTCACTTGGAGGAGTAGTTTGAGGTATAAAATCATCTTTAGCCCCAGGCACACTGAAATCATACGGCCATCTGTGAACCACAGGCAATCTTTCACCAAAATTTCCATGTTCAGGTGGCTGTGTTGAAGTATGCCACTCTAAAGAATTTGCTTTCCATGGATTTTTAGGAGCTGGTTTTCCAGTCTTTAAAGTTTTAATTATATTGAAGATCAAAATAAATTGTGCTGCACCTACTAAGAAAGCAGCTAAACTAATAAATTCATTCATTCCTACAGCTGAAGTCATATACGGACTGTCATACATTTCATAATACCTTCTTGGAACCCCTATAAATCCTAGATAATGCATTGGGAAGTATATCGAATAAGCGCCTAAGAATGTTGCCCAAAAGTGCCATTTACCTAAAGTCTCATTTAGTAATCTTCCAGTTATTAATGGAAACCAATGATATACCGCTCCCATGATAACCATAACCGGGGCTATACCCATTACCATATGGAAATGGGCTACAACGAAATAAGTGTCTGATAATGGAACATCAACGGAAACATTTCCTAAAAATATACCAGTTATACCTCCATTAACAAATGTTACTATAAATCCTAAACACCAAAGCATTACTGTATTAATTCTTATGTTTCCTCTCCACAATGTCAAAATCCAGTTATAAACTTTCATAGCGGTCGGTACTGCTATTATAAGTGTTGTGGTTGCAAAAAAGAAACCAAACCATGGGTTCATCCCGCTTACGTACATATGATGCGCCCAAACGAAAAAGCTTAAAGCACCAATTCCAACAATTGCCCATACCATCATTCTGTAACCAAAAATATTTTTTCTAGCATGAACTGAAATTAAATCTGAAACTATTCCAAATGCTGGAAGAGCTACGATATAAACTTCAGGATGACCGAAAAACCAGAATAAGTGTTGAAATAAAATTGGGCTTCCACCACCATACTCAAGTACTTCTCCTGCTTTTAAAATTGTAGGCATAAAGAAACTTGTTCCAATAACTTTATCTAGTGTCATCATAATTGCGCTTACTAGTAAAGCTGGGAATGCTAACATCGCTAAAACAGTTGCTGTAAAAATTCCCCATACAGTTAGTGGCATTCTCATTAAAGTCATACCTCTTGTTCTAGCTTGTAAAACAGTGATCATGTAATTTAGTCCACCCATAGTGAAACCTATAACAAAAAGAGCTAAAGACACTAACATTAGCAGAATACCCATTCCTGAACCTGGTGTGCCCTCTAAAATAGTTTGTGGAGGATATAGTGTCCAGCCTGCTCCGGTTGGACCTCCTGGTACAAAGAAACTTGCCATTAAAATTGCTACTGCAACAAAGAACATCCAAAAACTTAACATGTTAACATATGGAAAAACCATATCTCTTGCACCAACCATCAACGGTATTAAATAATTTCCAAAGCCTCCTAAAAACAAGGCAGTTAAAAAATAAACTACCATTATCATTCCATGCATTGTTACAAACTGATAATAGTGTTCGGCAGTTATAAATCCTGCTAGCCCTGGAAAACCTAATTGTAATCTCATTAACCAAGATAAAATTAAACCCACAATTCCGGTAAAAACAGCAGTTAAAAAATATTGTACTCCAATTACTTTTGCATCCTGACAAAAAACCCATTTAGTTAAAAAAGTATGACCGTGGTATAAATCTTGTTCTGGTAACTCAGCCGGTCTTACATAGTCCATATCTGGAGTTGAACCCGCAGAACCTGTAAGTGCTTCTGATGATTGTGCTTGATAACCAGATTTATTTTCGTATTCGTCAGACATAATTATTTTTCCTCTTTATATATAACTTTTTCAATATTTGAATTATTTTTTGCGACCTTTTTTGTCTCAATTTCCTTGTTTTGCTTAGCTAAAAGGTCTGAGAAGGTTTCTTGTTCACCCAACCATTCTTGGTAACTATTAGGATCTTGCACTTCTACCCCACCTCTCATTGCATAATGACCGACGCCGCAATATTCAGCACATAAAACTTCATATTCACCCACTTTGTTAGGCTCAAACCAATAATATGTTACAACTCCAGGCACAGCATCCATCTTTGCTCTAAATTGAGGCACGTACCAATTATGAAGCACATCTACAGATCTTAATAAAATTTTTACTGGTCTATTATTTTCCAAATTAATTATATCACTTTGCACCATTACATCGTCTCTCCCGTAAGGATCGTCTAGGTTGATACCAAATGGGTTATCGTCATTTATATTTACAACTTTTGTGGTGCCGAGTTTTCCATCATTACCAGGCAGTCTATATTGCCAGCCCCATTGCCATGCCATGACATCTATCTCAATTGAGTTTTTTGGAACGTTTACATATTGGTTCCAAATTATTAATCCTGGAGCTAGTAGAGCTGCAACTCCAAGT